>NZ_JBTSRB010000118.1:368-2598 GCF_054637675.1 Metallibacterium sp. | reverse complement strand
AGACCGGTGTTCACGCTCAACGCACCGCTGGTCGTGGTCAGATTGATCGTCCCGGCATTGCCGGTCGTCGTCAGCGGACCATTGTCCGCCAATGCCTGCGCGTTGCTCAAGCTGAAGTTCGCTGCATTGAAAGTACCCAGGTTGCTGATCAGGTTGGCGTCGTTGAGCGTCACGCTACCCGCCGAACTGCCCGTCAGTGTCCCCGCCGTCAGAATGCCGCCCGTCTGATCGATCGTGCCGCCCGAGCCCAGCGTCAGCGTGCCCGTGCCGCTGTCGACATTCGCATTGAGCGTCAGACCTCCGTTGCCATCGAGACTGACCATGCCACCACTGACGTTGGCGCCGATCGTCAGCGCCCCCGCCGTCGTGTCGATCGTGGTCGCACCCGTGCCGCCCGATACGGCACCGCTGACGTCCAGCGCCTGATTGTTGATCAGGCTGAATCCGGTCGCCGTGAAAGTACCCAGGTTGCTGATCAGGTTGGCGTCGTTGAGCGTCACGCTACCCGCCGAACTGCCCGTCAGCGTCCCCGCCGTCAGAATGCCGCCCGTCTGATCGATCGCCGCGTTGCTGCTGGTGAGTGTCAACGTCCCGGTGGCGGTCACGTTGCTGTTCAGCACCAAACCAGCGCTCCCGCTGAGCGATACATTGCTGCCGCTCAAAGTGCTGGACGATGTCAGTGCACCACCATCGGATACCAACGTCAGATTGCCTGTACCGGCATTGATGCCGTTTGCCGGCAAGGTCAGCATGCCACCTGCCGTCAGGTTTACGTTGCCGTTGTTGTTGTCCGTCAATGCGATCACATTCAGATTATTGGCATCGGCCAGCGACACGCCAGCGCCGGTCGCCGATACCGTACCCTGGAAATCATTGCTGCCGTCGTTCAATGTGACCGCATGCGTCCCCGCGTCAAAGCTCGCCGCACCCGCCACCACGAACTTGCCACCTTGCGTGATGTCGCCTGCCGTGGTGGTGACACTCAATCCGCCAGTGCCGATGTTCAACGCGTTCGCGCTGAAGGTGCCGCTATTGACAACCAAACCGGTCAGCGCGGTCGTACCGCCCACCGCACCTCCGAAGGCGGTCAGACCGCCGGTGTTCACCGTCAGGGCGTGCGCGCCATCGACCGTGGAAGCAAAATCAATGGCCCCACTGCCCGTGCTCGCCAGCGTGGCGTCCGCACCCAGCGTCACCGCATCGTTGTAGGTCTGCGAACCGCCGGTGATCACATTGCCGTCCAGCGTGATGCCGCCACTTGCCGTCACATCCAGGGCACCACCCACGCCCACGACCGGCAACGTGAATGCCGCGCTGGTGTAGTCCAATGTCAGATTGCCCGTGATGCTCGCAGGCAATGTCAGCGTCCCTGGCGTCGCGTACGTGTTTTCCAGCGACAAATTGTTGATCGATGCGCCCGTGCCGGCAGCGAAGCTCACACCACCCTGGAAATCATTGGCCTGACTGCCCAAGTTGATATCCTGCGTGGTACCACCGGGCGTCGTGCTGTTCTGCGTGAACGTCGCCGCGCCGCCCACTGTCAATGCGCCAGTCTGCGTCAATGCGCCGTTGCTGCCCACGTCCAGCGTGCCGCTCACGTTGCTGGTACCCAGCACGGTCGCGGCATTGTTGACCAGGCTCACGTTACTACCGGTCAGGCTTATCGCACCGGTGAAGTCATTGCCCGCATTGGTCAGCGTGATGGCGTTGCCGCCGGCGTTGAAGCTGGACAACCCGGCCACACTGAACGTGCCACCCTGGGTAATGCCGCCGCTCGTGGTCGTTACTGTCAGTCCGCCAGTGCCGATGTTCAACGCGTTCGCGCTGAAGGTGCCGCTATTGACAACCAAACCGGTCAGCGCGGTCGTACCGCCCACCGCACCTCCGAAGGCGGTCAGACCGCCGGTGTTCACCGTCAGGGCGTGCGCGCCATCGACCGTGGAAGCAAAATCAATGGCCCCACTGCCCGTGCTCGCCAGCGTGGCGTCCGCACCCAGCGTCACCGCATCGTTGTAGGTCTGCGAACCGCCGGTGATCACATTGCCGTCCAGCGTGATGCCGCCACTTGCCGCCACACCCAGGGCACTACCCACGTTGGAATCACCCAGCGCCAGCGCATGGCTGCCGTTGTTCAGGGTGACGGCATTGGCGCCGCTGTTGTTGAGGCTCACCACTCCAGTGAAGTCATTGCCAGTGCTGTCCAGCGTCAGCGCGCCGGCACCGGCGTTGA
>NZ_JBTSRB010000118.1:0-358 GCF_054637675.1 Metallibacterium sp. | reverse complement strand
CCCAGCGCCAGCGCATGGCTGCCGTTGTTCAGGGTGACGGCATTGGCGCCGCTGTTGTTGAGGCTCACCACTCCAGTGAAGTCATTGCCAGTGCTGTCCAGCGTCAGCGCGCCGGCACCGGCGTTGAACGTCGCCGCGCCAGCGCCGACCGCCTGCATGATGCTGGTGCCCGCCGCCTGCGTGATGCCCGTGCCGTTCACCGTCAACGTGCCGCTGCCGACCGACGAGGTGCCCAGCGCCAGCGCATGGCTGCCGTTGTTCAGGGTGACGGCATTGGCGCCGCTGTTGTTGAGGCTCACCACTCCAGTGAAGTCATTGCCAGTGCTGTCCAGCGTCAGCGCGCCGGCACCGGCGTTGA
>NZ_JBTSRB010000117.1:0-2618 GCF_054637675.1 Metallibacterium sp. | reverse complement strand
CGCGTCCTCGTGCATCGCCTTCTTGAAGTTGCGCACCGCCGCGCCAATGTCGGATCCGGCGTTGCGCAGCTTGGTCGTGCCAAAAATCAGCAGCACGATCACCAGCACGATCAACCAATGCCAAATGCTGTCAAAACCCATGTCTCACTCCTGCGCGCCCACGCGCTGAACGACGTCGTCGCAGCCGACGCCCGCGACTCGCAAGTTTACTCTTCGCGCCGATCGCGCCAGGCGGCGATCGCCAGGCGATGGCAGCGTCGCTCGAGTGCAGGCACAAAGGTCCGCGGCATCGTGCCGCACGCTCGCGCGCCTGCAAGGAAAGTCTGTCTTGATCTCGGTCAAGAACGCACGGCATCGTTTCCGTCACGCTGCACGCGCATCGTTAAGGATGCGTTATCGGAGATCGCAATGAGCACCTCATTCGTCGCGCCGCGTGTGTTGCGCTGGCTGCGTGGTATCGCCCTGCTGGGCGTAACTGCGTTGGCCCTGCTGCTAGCGCTGCCGGCGCAGGCCGTGCCCATGTTCGCGCGCGAGACTGGGCAGCCTTGCTCGGCCTGCCACATTGGCGGTTTCGGGCCGCAACTGACGCCATTCGGACGCCAGTTCAAACTGGATGGCTACCGGCTGGACGTGCACAAGGGCTGGGATACGCACCTCTCGGCCATGGCCGTGGAGTCGTTCACCCATACCCAGCAACCGCAGGCGGCGCCGCCCGCGCCCAACTATGGCCTCAACAACAACACCGAGCTGGAACAGGCCTCGATTTTCTACGGTGGCAAGCTGGCCGATCACTGGGGCATGCTGGGTCAGTTCACCTACCAGCAGGCTACCGGTCAGTGGGGCTGGGACAACACCGATGTGCGCTACGCGCACAATTACATGCTGGGCGGCAAGGGCGGCGTGTTCGGCGTTTCCATCAACAATAACCCGACGGTCTCGGACGTGTTCCAGACCGCGCCGGCATGGATGTATCCCTATTTCGCGACCGATCTGGTGCCCGGTCCGCCGGCGTCTCCGGCCATCATGGGCGCCTTCGGGGGGCAGGTGGTGGGCGCAACCGCGTACACCATGTTCGATTCGCACTGGTACGGCGAGGCCGGGGTTTACCGCACGCTGCCTTCGAACCTGCTGCAGCGGCGTCCCTTCAACGCCGGATTCAACGGCCGCATCGTCGGTGCCGCACCGTACGCGAGAGTGGCCTACACGCGCAACATCGGCGCGGGTGATATCGAAGTGGGCGGGATGTTTTTCGACGCGCGCCAGGGGCAGGTGGGCACCAACGGCAACGGCACCGTGATCTCGGTTCCCGGACCATACAACGAGTACAAGGACTATGGCGTGGATGCCAGTTACCAGTACCTGGGCACCGGCAAGAACATCTTCACCGCCGACGCCTTGTACGTGACCGAGCAGCAGACCTTGACCGGAACCTACAGTCAGGGCGGATCCAGCAACCTGCGCAACACGGTCAACTCGCTCAATCTCAATGGCTCGTACTGGTACGAGAATACCTATGGCATCACTTTGGCGGGGTTCCGCAACAATGGCACCGCCGATCCGATCCTGTATGCCAACCGCACCGGTTCGCCGCTGACCCAAGGCTACATGGTGGAGTTCAACATCAATCCGTTCGGCAAGTTCAACTCGTTCGACCAGCCTTGGGTGAACCTGCGCTTCGGCCTGCAGTACACCTACTACACGTTGTTCGATGGAGCGGCCAGCAACTTCGATGGCGCCGGTACCAACGCCCACGCCAACAACACGCTGTTCGCATACGTCTGGACTGCATTCTGATCCGTCGCAGCGTGTTTGCATGGACAGTCGCGCCCGCCTCGTTGCGGGCGCGGCTGTTGGCATTGTTGGAAAACGGTTGTTTGCGCGCGGGCGTCCGCGTCGCCGCTCCATCAAATTCGGCATGGCTGCACTCGCTTCCCACGGTTGGCCGGCGCGAAGCATGGATGTCCCGAACGGGCGGATGATCATCGGGATCGCGCGGCTGGAGATGCGTCTCATGGGGTACGCCTGAGATTTCCACACGCCTCATGGAGCGTCCGGTGCATCAGATCCAGGATCTTGGGGCGCAGCATGCGCATCTGCTGCATCTTCTGCAGCAGGAACGCCTGGCTTTGCTCGCCGGCGAGATAGCGCAGGCGCGCGATCTCCTTGCGAGCATGCAGGCCTTGCAGGAAACCCATATCGCGGACGAGGAAAACCTGCTGATCCCACGCCTGTCGCCGTCAGCGCACTGGCCTGCCCGGATCTATCTCGCCGAGCACCGCAAACTGGCTTCGATGCTTGCCGATTTGCGCGCGGCGCTCAAGCCGCTGTCCGCACGCATCGAGGATGGTGCAACGCGGCTGGCCTTGCTTGACGCACAGATGCCATTCAAGCACGTGCTCGAACATCATTTCGAACGTGAGGAAAAGGGTCTGCTCGTCGAAATTCCGACGTAAAAGCGGGAGCTATACCGAAAGTTTGCAGCGCCACACAAATCTGATCCAGATCAAGGCCCGTGTCGGGAGGTCTGGGCAGACTGCGGTCATGAACACGCATGCTCCCCAGGCGCCGCGCTTCGACGCCGAGCTGATCCGGCGCTACGACGTGTCGGGTCCGCGCTA
>NZ_JBTSRB010000116.1:0-2632 GCF_054637675.1 Metallibacterium sp. | reverse complement strand
GCGACATCTCGATATTTTTGGAATATTCATTATGCTTTGAGATTATAAAAGACTTTGCAAGGGGTTCTATTTCAATTACGGCATGGTCTTTTATAGATTCAAGAAATGAATAAAAATAATCAACGGATTTAGGATTGATTAAGGATATATGCCAAGTTTTGTTAATGGCATTAAATATGCGCAGGTTAAATGGCAATATATCCTTTAAAGTTTTAGTAAGGCTTGTGTCATGATTGAATTTAAGACACAAGCCGTTATTTTCTAATGTGATTAAGATTGAGTTAGACATTAAAATTTATTTTCAAAGAATTTTATAATATCGTTTAAATCATACATATTTCGCCCGCCGAATTTTATCGGTTTAGGAAAGTCGGCATCCTTCATCATGATTAATGAAACATATCTTGAGACCCCAAAAAACAGCGGAAATGTTTTTTGATAGACTAAATATTTATCGCCTGACGGCATTTTTAAATGCCATATCTTTGCGGGCGGTTCTGACTTGCCTGATATATAATCTTTAATTTTATCAAAATCCGTAAATGTTTTTTTCATTTTGCCTCCTCCAATTTTATTCCATATCTAATTATTTTGTTAAACATTTCAGTATAGGCAGTATCGGCAGCATCGGCAGCATAGGCAGCATCGGCGGCGGCATCGGCAGCATAGGCAGCATAGGCAGCATAGGCAGCAGCATGGGCAGCATGGGCGGCATAGGCAGCATGGGCGGCATAGGCAGCATCGGCGGCGGCACGGGAGGCATCGGCGGCAGCATCGGCAGCAGCACGGGCGGCATCTTTTGTCTTCTCGCAAGGATTTGCAATATATGCCTTTGTAGCTTCAATCGCTTTTCTGGGGCGGGCATCATCCAGATATTTCTTTTCAAATATATCTATAACTTGTTCTGCCGCATAAACGGCATATCGGACTTTACCAATTTTTGATAAAATTCTGACAATTAACCAATTTGCCCAACTTAATTTTTTTTCTATAATTAAGTTTTCTATAAATTCTTCGTGTTCCATGCCGATTAAACCCTTTTCTTTCACAAATTTTATGCCCTCGCCGCAGGCATTAAATTTATCTAATAATTTTAATGTGATTTTCATTTCTGACTCCTTTTTAATGTCATTGTATTATAATTTTAGATATTTGTCTATGTTATTAACTGTTTTATCTATATTGTTTTAAGCTATATAATCTATAAAGCATTGATATTACTACATTTTAATATTGCAGTAATGTTTAATATTTTAGGTATTGCAGGGGATATATTTATATAGTTTTTTTACCCCGCAACTTGTATAAAATTTAAGCCCCCCATTTATACACCTATTTGTCATGGCAATGGTGTTTAATTGATATATAATCATCCGCCCATTGCCCCTTTTTTTCTCGTTTATTGAGTTTTTGCATTACAATTATCGTCAATTCAGAAACCCTTGTCGAAAAATCCTCAAATGAAACCCCCCTTTCTTTTTTCATATTTTTGAAAATTAACTTACGATAATAATTATATATATTTACATCTTGATAATTTGCCTCAATCATGACTGCCTCCATTATTTATATTTAGGTTTTGCGCCCATATTGTTATCTATTGAAACCCCCCATTTTTCATCTATATATTGACACCATTCAAACATTTTTTCTCGGCTCATAGGTTTATCTTCAGCATGACTCCACCTGCCACGATTAGACGAACCGTTTTCTTCATAACTATATTTTGCCTTCCTTTCTTTTGACAATCTGTCTTTATTCCTTTGCCAATAAGACTTATGATATTCTCTCTGCTGTTCCCGTGTCTTCCCTTTGTTCTTTTGCCAATATTGGTGCATATATTCTGGTCTATCCATTTTAAGCCCTCCTTGATTAGTTTTAATATTTAAATACAATAAATTCTTCATAATTTGAAACACCATCAGCATCATTTTTTATTACCAAATCGGATATAAAAATAATATCTTTATCCGATTTATCTTGCCAGTGATAAAAAATCATATATTCTTTATCGCTTGCAAGAGTTGTTTTCAACTTTTCTAATTCTTGTCTGATTTTGATTATATCGTTGGAGCGAAAACTCCAACTTTCGTATTTTTCTATTATATCATTTTTTGTCATGATGTTTGCGCCTCATCCGTTTCAAGCAAATATTTATTTATATTAAATTTTTCGCAGGTGTATCCTATATTTTTAAGCAGTTCTTTAGACAGCTTACAAAGTATTTCATCATTTGAAATTTTTACATTTTTACAAACCCAACAGCATTTTATAATATTGACTTGCATTTTTAAGCCTCCCATTGTCATGATGTTTGCTCCTTAAAAATATATCATCATCATGTTCAATGACGATTGTATCAAAATTAATTGTTAATTTTGTTCGCATTTAAAGCCTCCCGATTTAATTAATTAAATGTTTTAAGTGTTCACTTTCTTGTAACCATTTTAAAACTGCATTCTTGTCCTTTGATTCAAAAGCAATAACCGGATTCCTATAATTTTCTTCGTCTTTGTAATACCAAACTTTAAATGTAAATCCGTTAAATGAATACTTGAAGCCCTTTTCCGCCGCCAAGTATTCCGACTTATTTTTTATTGTTGACATTTTTTTTTAATCCTCCTTTGTCATG
>NZ_JBTSRB010000115.1:0-2651 GCF_054637675.1 Metallibacterium sp. | reverse complement strand
AAGTGTGATCGCGCGGGGCAAGGCAGCGCCAGCTGCCGGACGCCCGCGACACGATGTTGCGGGCCGCACGATCCGGCCAGTGCCGGATGCGCAGGCCGAGATCGCGCTCACGCGCCGCAGGCCATGGATGGCCATCGGCGCGCCCCGCGCAGGCACGCGCAGCGGGCGCTGCTGTCGGGGTCGGCTTTCTTTGGTTCCTTATCTTTGCCGAGCACTGCGTCGCAGGAGCGGCGCGAACCGCGTAGCGGGCCCCGCAGGGGCGGAGGGCAGGATGCCCGAAGTAAAGAAAGGAACCCGCGCGGCGGCAGCCGGGCGGAACAGGAAAACCTTGCGAGGCATCACGTAAGAACCATCGATCATGAGCAAGGCTGAAGTGCCGCGCGCACCAGAGCGAGATCCTTCGCGTTGCTCAGGATGACAACAGCACACGGCAGCGCCATGGCGCGATGCTAAGGATGACAGCGCGCGATCAAATCCACGCCACGCGCGCCGCTCAACGCAGCAGACGTTGCTGCGGCTTCAGCGGCAGGCGCCCGCGCCAGTACTGGATCAGCAACAAGCCGCCGAACATGCCACCCAGGTGCGCGAAATGCGCCACGCCCGCCTCGGTGCCGGTCACGCCCAGCACCAGCTCCAACGCGCCATAGCCGATCACGAACAGCCACGCCGGCATCGGGATGGGTGGAAACAGCAGCATGATGCGCACGTGCGGATACAGCATGCCGAAGGCCAGCAGCACGCCGAAGATGCCGCCGGAAGCGCCGATGGTCGGATAAAAACCGCCGGTGAAAAACTTTATCACCAGCAACTGCGCCAGCGCCGCCAGCACCGTGCACACGGTGTAGTACAGCAGGTACTTGCTGGCGCCGAACAGACGCTCGATGGGCGGCCCGAACATGAACAACGCCCACATGTTGAACAGGATATGCAGCCAGCCGCCGTGCAGAAACGCGAAGGTGATCAGTTGCCACGGTTCAAAACCCACCGTGATCACGCGTCCGCTGGCCATCCGCGCCTGCTCGTGGCCGAACGGCCACAGCGCGAAGTGCGCGATCAGACTGTCGTTGTAGCCGCCGTAGTGCTGCAGCAGGAAAATCAGCACGCACGAGACGATCAGCGCGCCGGTCACGGGTGGAAAATCGAACTTCATGCGCGCGCAAGCCTGGGGAACAATGCGCGAGGGTAACGCCTGCGCCGCGCGGCGTCAGCGCGCGGCGGTTTACAGGCGTGTCATGAGAACCATCTGCACGGGTTCATTCCGGATTTGCCGCCTGGCGCACGCCCGTCCGGCGCACGCTGATCCCACGCAGGCAATCTTGCATCAGCGTCGGCGCGGCGATGACCGGGCACGGCGATGGCTCCCGTCTACCGTCCCCGAGTCGTCAAGGCGATCCGGCTCGTGGCGAGCCACCGGCTCCGCATCGAACCAGGCCGGTGACTCCGCCGGCATGACGGTTATGCCAAGGCTACCGCGCCGCGGTTTTGGCTCCACGAGGCGCCAGCAAGGTGAACACCGCCGCCACTGCGAACAGGGCCAATACGTCACCCCCGAGGTGACCCATATTATGGTCGCCGTCAAACGACTGCACGGCCATGACTCCGCCGTGCGCGACGCTGGAGCAAATGGTGAACCAGATGAGACTCCGGTTTGCCAGTGGATCGCGGGCGGCCAGAATGAGGAAGATCCCCAGCGTCGCATAGATGGTCACGATCATCTCGTAATAATACGAACGTCCCCCTGCATGCCACGACCAACCGGAAGGCCAGACGATGCCAAGCGGCCAGATTCCGAAAGTGAAGGTAAGCCCTACGAGCACCAGGGCGATACGCAGATATTTGATGCGATCAACTTCAGTCATTTCCGTTCTCCCTCAGATCACCAGATGTCATGCACTTCACGAATTTCCTCTCGTGCGCGCTGGACGACGAGAGTCATTGGCATGTCCCGGGCACGCGCCACATGGCGCAAGCGGGCGATGCCTACTGCGCGGGCGGCGGCCCTGGAAACCGCACCACGACGGCCGTCGCCACCGCGCCGCCTGGGGGCACGTAGGCCGGCGCCGCCACGCCGGCCGGCCCGAGGTGGCGCACATAGCGATACACCGCGCGCAGGTCGCCGTCGCTCATCGCACGCAGGTTGAACCACGGCATCGGCGGACGATATTGCGCGGTGTGCGCCAGTTGCAGCCACTGCGCCTCGCTCAGCGCGGCCAGTTTCAGGCGCAGATTGCTGGCGTAGGTCGTGCCCCAGGGGCCGCTCCATCCGAGGCTGTCGCCGGTCAGCCATGCTTTCTCCGGCACGTGACCATCATGCTCTGCGTAGCCAGGCGTATGGCAATCGTTGCAGCCGGCGATCTTCACCACATAGCGCCCGCGCTCGATGCTGCCGGGCTTGCCCGTTGGCGACGGCGCGGCGATCAGCAGGACCGGGATCATCACCAGCGCGGTCAGCACGATCACGCGCATGATTGGACGTTGCTTGTTCATGGCATGCATCTCCGCTTGAATGAAGCTCACAGCCGCGTGTAGTCGATCTGCATGGCCTTGCGCTCGCGCCCGTCGCGCGTCTCGTGCCACTCGAACACGTAACTGCGCGGACCGGTGATGCGCACCACCTCGCGCACCGGAATCAGCGTGCCGGGCCGCGCCGG
>NZ_JBTSRB010000114.1:0-2721 GCF_054637675.1 Metallibacterium sp. | reverse complement strand
GCGACAATGCCCGGATGCGTGCTGAGCGCGTTCAAAGCTCATGCAAGCTCGCCGCCGGCTCGGCGCGCGCGGCGCGGCGCGCAGGGAAGTGCGCCACAAGGAACACCGCCAACAGCAGTACGGCCAGGGCGATCCAAGTGGCCACGCCGAACGGCGCCACCTGCGCGCCGGAGAGCAGCGCGAACTGCTGCGCCAGCCACGGCGCCACCAGCAGCGACAGCACGATGCCGGCCAGCGCCAGCGCGAGGGTGCCGCCCAGCACCTCACCGTACAACCGGCGCGGACCGGCGCCCAGCGCGGAGCGGATCGCGGCGAGCCGTCTGCGCATCGCCAGATACAGGCGCAGGTGCGCGGCCACGCCGGACAGCGCGATGGCCCACGCGAACAGCGCGATGGCGAGGAATATCTGCGCCTGACGGGTTTGCTGTTGGGTCAGCCGCGCCAGCAGTTGTTGGCTGGATTCGATGCGGGTCACTTGCAAGGTCGGCGCCTGCCGCTGCAGGGTCGCATCCAGCGCGACGCGCAATGGCGCGGCGCGCGTGGCGGGCACAGCAGGGCTGATCAGCAGGGTTCCGCCCATGAGAGGGAAGAATGACTGGCCCGCGCGGAAATCGCTGATCGACACATGCGCGGCATCGTGGCTGGGGCCTTGCAGATACAGCGGCGCGATCACGCCGATGACGCGGGATGTACTGCCGTTCTGATCCATCGTGCCACCGACGGCGGCGCGCACGTGGCCAAACAAGGCACGCGCGGTGGCGGCATCGATCAGGACCGCTTGCGGATCGGGTCGGTGCGCAGCGAAATTACGCCCAGCCAACAGGTGCACACCCGCTACGGCGAGCCATGCGGGGTTTGCTGCATGGTCCGCGACCGAAGTGCTGCGTGTACCGGCATTGACGGAGTTGGGCGAGGACCCTGCATTTACTCTGGGTAGGGGGCCGGTCGCAAGCTGCGCGCCCGGCGCCACGCGCTGCATGGCATTTTTTAGCGCATCAAGCAGCAGCACTTGCGCCGGAAGCTTGGTGGATGACTTGGTCAAGGTCACCATCCCCGAGGCGTCGCTGGGCTTGCGACTGATATTCACGATCGTGGCTGGCGCGTGCAGCATGCCGAGCTTGGCATGTCGCTGCTGCCAGGCGTAGTGCAACGCCCAGGCCGCCGCGCAGCTCATCACCGCCGCCAGCAGCACCTCGGCCACCAGCACGCCGATGCCGATGCCGCGATCGGCGCGCGACAGCGCCACGCGGCTGCCGCCGTCGATGCGCTCGCGCTGCAGCAACACCAGCAGCGGCAAGGCCTCGGCCAGCACCACGACCAGCAGCAGCAGCGGCAGCGCCCACACCAGTTCGCCGGCCAGTGCCGGCAGGCTCAGGCTGGCCCACAGCGCGCTGTCGTGGCCGGTCAGCGCATGCAGCGCCCAGTAGCCCAGCGCGCTCAGCGCCGCGCTTGCCAGCAACAAGACCAGCGCCAGCACCGCCGTGCGCAGCACATAGCGCCGGCGCAGAAAAGCGCGCGTGGCGCCGAGCACGCGCTCGAGTTGCAGCACGTGCCGGCGCCGCACCAGCGCCAGCCAGCGCAGGGTGAACACGTTGATGGTGGCCAGTACCAGCGCCGCGAGGGACAGCGCCAGATACAGCGTGGTGCGGTGGGCGGCTTGCAGGCGCGCCTGCGGCGACAATGAAAACGGCGCGGACACCACCAGCCCTTGCTCGTCCTTGCCGCGCGCGTCTGCCGGCAGACGGTTCCATGCCTCATGCAGAACCGCATCGAGCTGGGGTCGCGACATCGAGACCGGCGCGCTGAGCACGGCCGGGATTCCGTAAATGCCGAAGGCCATCACTCCGTTATGCGGTTTGGCCGCCGTGCACATCGGGAAATGCTGACCACTGATTGCGGGCATCTGCGGGAGGGGCACCCATGCGCTTGCAGGCCGTTGCGTATCGAGCCCGGTGAAGGCATCAGGCACGACGCCCACCACGCGCAGCAGCGGGCCGGAGACGCCGGCATCGGCAGCCATGCGCAGGCTGCGCCCGATGGCCTGCGCGGGTGCACCGAACAGTTGTCGCGCCAGACCGGCGCTGAGCACGGCAACGGGCGCGCAGTCGACCACGTCACTGGCTTGCAGCAGACGTCCGGCCAGGGGCAAGACATGCAGGGCACGCATGTAGTCGCCCGTGGCCAGATCGACCCGCGCGCGGACGCTGCGCGCATCGGCTGCGATAGCGCGCAGCGATGCCTTCTGGTCGATGGTCATGCCCGCGACCACCGTTGGCGGCAGCAGCGGATTGAGTTGCGCGATGACGCTGCTGCCCATGGCGAAGCTCGGCCCGGTGCTGCGCATCACGCCCAGCGTGTAATAGCGATAGCCCGGCCCAGCGCCCGGGATGCCGGCGGTGTCCAGCACGCGCAGGCTGGCGAAGGCCAGTGCGCTGGCGGCGATGGCCAATGCCAGCAAGGCATAGGCGCCGATCTGCATCCAGGCGTTATTGCGCATCGCTGCCCCCTGTGTCCGTTGCGCCACAATCAGACTGACAAGCTGGCGCTGTCAATGGGCTGGCCGTGCCCTCGGCAAGTGCCGATACACGGCGCGCTGCGCAAGCGCGCACCCTCACCCGGCGCTGCGCGCCACCCTCTCCCGGTGGGAGAGGGGAATATGGGCACACCCGGCGCTGCGCGCCACCCTCTCCCGGTGGGAGAGGGGAATATGGGCACACCCGG
>NZ_JBTSRB010000113.1:0-2735 GCF_054637675.1 Metallibacterium sp. | reverse complement strand
CCTGAAATGCGGTTCCCCCCGAATGCCCTGCCGAGGTGATCGCGCCTCCGTGGCGCGAAGCCGAAGGGTGTGGATGGAAGCCTCGTTCGAGCGCAGGCTGACGGCTTGGCTGCTGGTCCTTCGGACCTCCGCGGTTCAACAGAAATTTTCCCCTGCCGCGCAGCGGCATTCCTCGCGACCGCTGCGCTGCAAAATTCCCGAGCGCCCGGGAAACCCGGACGTGTTGAGCCCCGGAAGCCGGCGCCGTCGTGGTCCGCGCTACCGAGGCCGCATCCCGCGGCTTCGGACGACCACAGGAGGCGCCACGATGATCACACTCGGGACATTCACGAAGACAGGAACCGCATTTCAGGGATCGATCATCCACCGCGATTTCGCGGGCGGCATCGACATCGTCCCCGTCGGCGACGGCACGGTCGCCGACGGCACGTACCGCGTCTATGCCGATGGCGCCCCGGTCGGCAGCGCCTGGCAGGCGCGCGACGCACGGGGCCGCGATTACCTGCTCGTGCGCCTCGCCGGGATCGGCGACGCCGGTTCGATCACCTGCTACCTGGTGTGCGACCACAGCGGCTTCCACGCGCTGCTCGGCCCGGCGTGAGCACTCGCCGTGCAGCATCCCCGGGTGACGGCCATTCCCGCCAAGATCGCAGCGGCAATGGCGGCGAGCGCGACGCCGATCTGTCGCCACATGCCGCAATGGAAACAGCCGGTCGCCGCAAGGCATTTATCGAACAACACCGCAGACGCAAGGGAGGGAACAACGGCAAACCACCCTCGGTGCAGGATGGACCGACGATAAGATAGTTCGGATGAAACCGTTTGGGGACATGCCCGTATCATCTACTGGCACGGGCAATCAGGTGTTGTTCGTAATGGCAAACGATACGATTGATCCCGCGAAGGAGGTCGTTGCTCACGAGGCGGTACAATCAAATAGGCCTGACGAGGCCTTGGCTTGCTCTTCAAGAGCGGCGACAGGTCGTCGGGATGAAATTCGCTCATCGCGTGTAAGCGGCGAGCGCCGCGTCCGGCTCGCGGTCGGGAATGTAGGTAAGACGGCTTACCCAGCCGTCTATGGTTCCACTATTCCCGGCTCTAATGGCACCCACACGAAGCAAAGTGACCGTAGGCAGAGAAACCGAAGTGCTTAGCATTACAGTTGCGGATATCTGCGATCTCTGAATCAATGGGCGACCATGATTCGGGAGATCATGGATGGCGGGCGCTTCGATCGAGACGACGCTGGAGCTTTGGGCGTCGCCGCTGCGGGATGTGAAGGCGCGGATCAGGCCTTTGTTCACGCAGGCGCGGGTGGCAGCGTCGGCGGGTTTGTTCCTGGACGGCCTGCTCGGGGATGAGCGGCGCAAGACCGGCTGGATGCGCGCGGAGGCGGCTGGCGATCCCGGACCGTGGCGGCAGCAGGCCATCCTGGGCCGTGGCCGATGGGACGCGGATGCGTTGCGTGACGTCGTGCGGGATTATGCCGTCGAGCGTCTGGCGGCCGATGATGCGGTTCTGGTCATTGACGAAACCGGCTTCCTGAAGCAGGGCAAAGCCAGTTGCGGTGTCGGCCGGCAGTACACGGGCTCGGCCGGCAAGATCACCAATTGCCAGATCGGTGTGTTCGCCGCTTATGTGTCGGGCCACGGCCACGCCTTCATTGATCGGGCGCTGTATCTGCCGAAGGCCTGGACGGACAGCCCCGCTCGGATGACGGCAGCGCATGTGCCCGACGGCACGGGCTTCGCGACCAAGCCCGCGCTCGCCGTCAGGATGGTCGAGCGGGCGATCGCCGCCGGCGTGCCGTTCGCCTGGGTCGCGGCCGACAGCGTCTACGGGGTTGGCGATGTCGAGATGGCATTGCGGCGCGCCGGCAAGGGCTGCGTGCTCGGGGTCAGTTCCAATCGCCATTTCCGGGCCTGGCACAACAAGCCGCCGGTTGCCGGCACGGCGGAGGAGATCGCGGGCCATGCCGATCCGTCGCAATGGCAGCGCCTGTCGGCTGGTGACGGCACGAAAGGCGCGCGACTGCATGATTGGGTATATTGTGAATTGGCTGATCTCGACGCCGCCGAGTACAACGATGCGTGGACCGGCCTGTGGACGCGCGGCCTGCTGATCCGCCGCAATATCGCCGACGGTGAATTGGCATTCTTTTCGACCTGGTGTCCTGCCGGAACAGGCATCGAGATGCTGGTGAAGGTCGAGGGACACCGTTGGGCGATTGAAGACAGCTTCGAGACCGCGAAGAACGAGTTGGGGCTCGACCACAACGAGACCCGTTCCTGGCACGGCTGGCATCGTCACGTCTCGCTCGTCATGCTGGCGTTCGCCATGATGGCCGCTATCCGGCACCACGCGAACACCCAGACACCCCAAAAAACGCGGCGCTTGGCTGCGAACACCTCTCACCGCCGCTGATCCGCTGGCCGATCCAGGAAATCCGCCGCATCGCCGTCAGGCTCGCGCGAAGACGCATCCAGCCCGCCGGCATCATTGCCTGGTCACTTTGGCGACGGGCTCATCAAGCCTCCGCTCGGAAGGCACACCTTTCTAATAAACTGCAACTGTAGTGCTTAGAGGCCGTCTCGAAACGCCTCCGGAATGGCTTGAAAGGCGGAGAGTTCGGCGAATCTAAGGGGTTAGACTACCCCTTCCTCGCTTTGGAGCCTCCCATATGGACCCCCGACACCCGAGCAGAGCATAACCGGGACGACCTGCGCTACCCCAGC
>NZ_JBTSRB010000112.1:0-2788 GCF_054637675.1 Metallibacterium sp. | reverse complement strand
TCGATGACCCTGCTGGCGGTGCCCATGGTGCTGCTCTACGAGGCCGGCGTGCTGGTCGCCGCCATGCTGGTGCGGCAGAAGGCCAAGCGCGCCACGCAGCACCAGGACGAAGACTCGCGCTGAGGGCGCTTCAACGCACGGATGTGGCCGGAGCCGGCAGCGTGCGCGTCGCCGCCAGCGCCTGCAGCACGTGCAGGGCCTGATCCAGCCACCAGTCCTCGGCAGCCAGCGCGCCCGTGCCGCCGCTGCTGGCGGCCACGCCGCCGTTGCCGCCGAGATGCCCGGGCAGGTCGGCCTCACGGCTGCTCAGCTCGGGCGACTTGCTGACGCTGACTTGCAGGTTGTCGGCCAGTTCGATGTCAGGCGTTATGCCACGCGCCTGGATGGAGTCGCCATCGGGCGTGTAGTAGCGCGCCGTGGTCAGCTTCACCGCGTCGCCGTCGGGCAGCGGCAGCACGCTTTGCACCGAGCCTTTGCCGAAGCTGCGCCGGCCCATGAGCACGGCGCGGTGATTGTCCTTCAGCGCGCCGGCGACGATCTCGGCGGCGGAGGCGGTACCGCCGTCGATCAGCACCACCAGCGGCGCGCCGTGCAGCAGATCGCCGGGCGTGGCACGGAAAATCGTGTCGGACTGCGGCAGACGCCCGCGCGTGCTGACGATCACGCCGGAATCGAGAAAATCGTCGGCCACCGCCACCGCCGCGGTGACCAGCCCGCCGGGATTCGAGCGCAAGTCCAGCACCGCGCCCTTGAGCGGGCCGTCCTTGCGTTGCAGCGCATCGATCTGGCGCTGCAGTTCGCTGGTGGTATCGGCCTGGAACTGGCTGACACGCACATAGGCAAAACCCGGCGCCAGCAGGCGCGAGCGCACGCTGGGCACCTGGATGGTTTCACGCACCAGACGCAGGTTGATTGGCTGGCTGGCGTCGGCGTGCAGGATGGTCAGTGTGATCACGCTGCCGGGCTTGCCGCGCAGCGCATCCAGCGCGGCATCCAGCGCGTCCGGATCGATGGCCTTGCCGTCGATGCCGAGAATGATGTCGCCGGCGCGGATGCCGGCCTTTTGCGCGGGCGTGCCGTCGATCGGCGCGATGATGCGCAGCGTGCCCTTGACCTCGGCCACCTCGATGCCCAGTCCGGCGTATTCACCGCTGGTGTCCTCGTCGAGCTGGTGCAGCGCCTTGGCGTCGAGGAATTCGCTGTGCGGATCGAGCCCGGACAGCATGCCGCGCAACGCCGACTGCATCAGCGCGTGATCGCTCACCGGATCGACGTAGGCCTGCTTGATGATCTCGAACACACGGGTGAAGGTGGCGATGTCCTTGAGATCCGGTCCGGCATTCGCGGCTTGCGCCGAGCTCGCGGCGGCAGGCGCGGCGGTGGTGCTTGCTGGCGCGGGTGATACGGCATCGGCCGCGGCGCAAGCGCCCGGCAGCAGAAAAGCAAGAACGATCAGCAGGCGGCGCATCGCGGACTCCGGCAACTGCCGGCATTATGCCCGTGCCGTGCGCGCGCCATGGCGCATCAATCGCCCAGTGCAGCACGCCCACGCCCAAGCAGTGCCAGTTCCTGCGCCATGCCTGCGGCAGTACAGGTCGGGTGCGCCAATGGCCAGAGACGCCAGTCAGCCCCGCTATGCGCCACGGCCATGCGGGCTCTCAGCGCGGCGTCAGCCACGTGCGCGGGTCCACCGGCTGGCCGGCGTGGCGCAGCGCGAAGTACACGCCATCGAAACCCGCCGCCGGCGTGCCGGCGGTGGCGATCACCTGCCCCGGACTCACCCAGTCACCGACCTGTACCAGCAGGCTTTCGTTGTTGCCGTACAGCGTGATCCAGCCGTCGCCCTGATCGACCACCACCAGCATGCCGAAGCCGCGCAGCCAATCGGCATAGGCGACGCGACCATTGGCCACTGCGTGCACCTTGCTGTGCGTGCCGGGCGCGATCAGCAACCCGCCCTGCCAGGCGCGCGCGCTGCCCGTCAGCGGCCACGGCAGATGACCCTTGAGTTGCGCGAATGGCACATTGCCGGGCAACTGCTTGGGGATGTCCGCGAAGATGTCGCGCAGCCGCGCCAGCAGGCTTTGCAAGTCGCGCTTCTGCTGCGCCAGCGCGGCGAGTTTGTCGCCCTGATCGCGGTAGCGCGCCGCCGCCTGCGCGCGCAGGCCTTGCAGTTTGCCGCGCGCATCGCGCTGCGCCAGCTCGCTGGCTTGCGCCGCGTTTTGCGCCTGCGCGAGCTGCCGTTGCTGCGCCGCCAGCGCCGCTTGCTGCGCATGCAATTGCTTGAGCGTCGCCAGCAGCGACTGGATTTGCGCCAGACGCTGGCGCTGGAAATACTGCGAGTAGGCCAGCGCGCGCGTCAGATGCGCCAGATCGGCATCACCCAGCAGCACGCGCAGATCGGAATCCGGCCCCAGTGCGTAGGCCGCGCGCAGCAGCGCGCCCAGCGCCTCGCGCTGTTGCGCCAGACGCGCCTGCTGCGTGCTCACGGCAGCTTGCAGCGCAACGAGTTTTTGCTCACTGGCCCGCAGTGCTGCCGCGGCCTGCTCGCGTTGCGTGGCCGCCTTGGCCAGCGCCTGCGAGGCCTGCGCGATCTCGCCATCCAGTACATCGCGCTGCGTGGCGGTTTGCTTCTGCGCCGCGGCCAGCGCAACGATTTGCCGCTTGACCCGATCAAGCTTGGCGTTGGCCGTGGCCTCCTGCTGCTTGCGCGCGGCATCGCCGGGCGGCGCGTTCTGCGTCATGGCCAGCGTCAACGGCGCGAACAACAGCAGGGCAAGGGCGACGA
>NZ_JBTSRB010000111.1:0-2809 GCF_054637675.1 Metallibacterium sp. | reverse complement strand
AAGTGGCCACGGCGCACCAAACCTGCCATAAGAGACTTCCCGTCAACGCCGCGCGCTTGAGGTCCTTGCCTTGAGCTTTCGGGCCATGGCTGGTCATCGTGTTGTCCTCTTTGCTGCGTCGTGCGTGTCAGTGCTGCGTGGTGATGCAACGAATGTCAGACTGCATTTCCATAAACGGTCTTGTTGCGCCGCTGATGCTGGCGCGGACCAGGGTAAAAACCGCACCCGGAGACCTCGTTCGTTTTTCGGTATCGTCGGTGTTCGGGGATCAGCCGAAACACGGGGTGACGTCCGGCAGGTTAGTCAGGTTCTCTCCGGGTCGGTCTGACCGTTGTCGACCACTTCGCGCTGACGTGAAAGGATGTGCGTTCGTGTCATGCCATGCCGGCGATCCTCACCGCGCGCTTGCCGGCCGGGCGCTGCACCATCGGGTGCTTCAGCCACGCCTCGGCGTCGTAGGCTTCCTCGCGCGCCAGCATCGCCCACAGTTGCCGCGCGTGTTTGTTCGCAATCGCCACCAGCAGCTTGCCGAACGGCATCCGACACGCCAGTTGGCGGATCCAGATCTGCTCGGGCGTGGCCCGATCCTGTGCAGTCACCTTGGCGCGCTGCAGGCTGCTGCGCGCGCCCTGGATCAGCAGCGTGCGCAGGTAGGCATCGCCGCGGCAACTGATCGTGCCCAGGCGGGTGTGCCCGCCGCTGGAGTGCTGGGTCGGCACCAGGCCGAGCCATGCGGCCAGTTGCCGGCCGTTCTTGAACTCCTTGGCCGAGCCGACGCTCGCCACCATCGCATCGGCGGTGAGCGGGCCAATGCCGATCAGCGCGCGCAGCCGCACGCAGCGCTCATCCGCCTTGGCGTGCGCTTCGATGCGCGCATCGCACGCGGCGATGCGGTCGCGCACCTGCGCCCAGTGCGCGCTGAGATCGCGCAGCAGTTCCTTCAGCTCCGCAGGCAACGATGCCGCTGCGTCGAGATCCGCCAAAGCGACGCGCAACGCCCGGTCACCCTGCGCCATCACGATCCCGAACTCGGCCAACAGGCCGCGCAGGCGGTTGCTGATCTCCAGTCCCTCGGTCTTGTAGCCCTCGCGCACCCGATGCCATGCCAGCCGCGCCTGCTGCTCGACCGACTTGACCGGCACAAAGCGCATGTTGCCCTGGCGTGCCGCCGTGGCAATCGCCTCGGCATCGTTGCGGTCGTTCTTGGCCGTGCGGTTCTTGCGGAATGGCGTCACGAACTGCGCCGCCATCAGGCGTGGCTGCAGACCGACCTCCAGACAGCGCCGCGCCCAGTGGTGCGCACCGCTGCAGGCTTCCATCGCCACCACCGTGCCGGCCCGCACCAGCGCCAGCCACAGCGCAAACGCCTCACGCCCAAGATCCTGCCGCCGCTGCACATGCCCGGCGGCATCGACCGCGCACACGGAAAACAGGTCCTTCGCCAAATCCACGCCCATGGTTATAGTGCTCATCGAGACTTCCCCTTCTGCTGACGGTTGTGGAAACCATCATGGCCCTCGAGGCCGTTGGAAGCGGGAAGTCTCTTTTTACTCATTCAAGCCGACGCCGCTTGGCGGCGCGGCTTAATTCAGACGTTAGGCCCCAGACTCCTACTGTGTGCCCCTCCATGCACCTGAATCAAGTCACCCTGCCCGCCCTTGACATCGAGGCATCGATCAGGTTCTATCGCGGCATCGGCCTTCGGCTCATCGTGAATTCGTTGCCGCACTACGCCCGCTTGGAAACGCCGGATGGCGAATCCACGCTCTCACTACATCAGGTCAGCTCCATCGCGCAGGAAACTGGTGTCGTAATCTACTTTGAGTACGCCGATCTCGACGCAGAGGTGCGGCGCTTGCAGGAGCATGGCTACGCCTTCGATCAACCGCCCAGAGACGAGCGATGGCTTTGGCGCGAGGCGCGACTCCGCGACCCGTCGAAAAACGTTGTCTGCCTCTACTGGGCCGGCGAGAATCGCCGCTTCCCTCCTTGGCGCGTGCAAGAGTGAGTTTTCGCAACCTGCTCCCAATGCACGGCAACGGTGCGCTGAGGCCTAACCCCTCCATAAGAGACTTCCCGTCAACGCCGCGCGCTTGAGGTCCTTGCCTTGAGCTTTCGGGCTTTCGCTGGTCTTCGTGTTGTCCTCTTTTCTGCGTCGTGCGTGTCAGTGCGGTGCGGTGTTGCAACGTTGCCAGTGTCTTGAGCAACACGGAGTGAAGCCATGAACGTGATGACGGTAGGCGGATACAACGCAAAGATCGAGTACGACCCTGAGATTGATATGTTCAGGGGCGATATTCTTGGCCTTAATGGCGGAGCGGACTTCTACGGCAAGACCCCGAAGGAACTCAGGGCGGAGTTCAAGAAGTCCTTGGCGGTCTTCCTTGAGGTCTGCAAGGAAAAGGGTATCGAACCCCGGCGAAACTACTCTGGGAAGTTCAACCTTCGAATTCCTCCGGAGCTTCACGAGAGGCTCGCCATCACCGCTCAAGCCGAGGGCAAGAGCATCAACACGCTGGTCCAGGAAGTACTCACGCAACGTGTCGCTGCCTGATGCCCAGCCCTCCGCGTAAGAGACTTCCTGGCTGGGCGCAGCGGGCACTGGCTGGCCGGCTGCCGGAACCTTTGCGGCGCGCGCGGTTTTTCTCACGGGCCCCGCCGCAAAGCCATTCCACTCGTTGCCACGCGCGGCGCACAATCCGCGCATGACTGCCGCCGCCGCCGCCGATGCGCGCCCACGCTGGGCGTGGCTGCTGCCTTTCGCGCTGATCTTTCTGCTGCCGTTCGGGCGCGCCGCCGAGTTGGGCAC
>NZ_JBTSRB010000110.1:0-2832 GCF_054637675.1 Metallibacterium sp. | reverse complement strand
GCGCACCTTGATCGCCGCCGGCGCGCGCCTGGATGTACTCAGCGGCAGCGGCATCAGTTGCCTCGCCGCGGCGGTCAACGGACGCCAGCGCGAGTTGGTCGAGCTGCTGCTGCGGCACGGCGCGGCAGTCGATCAGCCGCTGGCCGGCGGCGCGCGCGCGCTGATGCTGGCCGCCGCGCGCGGCGGCGCCGATCTGATGGAACAACTGCTCGGCGCCGGCGCCGATGTCAATGCCGCCAGCGCGCACGGCCAGACCGCTCTGCTGGCGGCGGCGCGCTACGCGTTCGATCGCGGCGACAGCCTCGGTGCGCGGCGCGTGTTCGACGTGCTGCTGCGCCACGGCGCCGCGGTCAACCACAGCGACGCTGGCGGCATGAGCGCGCTGCTGCTGCTGCTGGGCGCGCACGCGCCACCTGGCCAGGACGGCGACGCCACGCACCTCGGCGCGCTGCTGCCGCTGCTGCTGGATGCCGGCGCCGATGCCGCGCACGCCGACCAGCGCGGCGTGACCGCGCTGCACGCCTGCGCGCTGCACGCGCTGCTGGGGCCGGCGCGCACCTTGATCAGTCGCGGCGCGCCACTGCAGGCACGCGATGCGTGGGGACGCACCCCGGCCGAGGTCGCGCAGCGTCTGGGTTTCAGCGATCTGGCGCTGGAGCTGGAAACGCGCGCGCTGCCCGGCGTCAAGCGGACTTTGTCACGTCCGGCGGCCGAGGATTGAGCGGCGTATCGGCCGCATCATTTTCAGCCGCATCGGCCTCGAACAGGCGCTCCAGATCGACCAGCGCCTCGCGCGTGGATTGCACCAGCTTGGTCTCGTCGTCGTAGACCTCGTGTTGGGTGCGCAGCAAGGCCTCGTCATGCTGGCGGAAACGCTCGACGTGCGCGGCCGCGGTGGCGGCATCGAAACCCAGCGTCTCCAGCACCTGGCGCGCCATCACCAGGCTGGAATGAAAGGTCTCGCGCACCACGCGATGCGGCTGCAAATCCATCAGCCGGAACGCGTGCTGGCGGTTGCGCGCGCGCGCGATCACCTTCAGCCCCGGATACAAACGCCGCACCAGACGCGCGGTGCGCAGATTGGTCTCCGGATCGTCGGTGGCCAGCACGAACACCTCGGCCTGCGCCGCTTGCGCGGCGCGTAGCAGTTCCGGTCGCCCGGGATCGCCGAAGAAAATGCGCATGCCACTGTAGCGGCGCGAGGTTTCCACCTGCTCGATCGAATGCTCCAGCGCGGTGAAGGGAATGCCGTGCGCCTGCAGCACGCGCGCCACGATCTGCCCGACGCGACCGTAGCCGGCGATGATCACGCGCGGCACATGCCCGGCGGGGATGGCATCGAATGGCCGCTGCGGCGCGCCTGGGCGACGCGCGAGCAGCGCGTGGATCGCGGCCACCAGCAGCGGCGTCAGCGCCATGCTCAGCGTGATCGCCAGCACCAGACGCTGATGCATGCCCGCATCCAGCAACCCGTGCGCGCGCGCCAGTTGCAACACCACGAAGGCGAACTCGCCGCCGCCGGCCAGCAGCACGGTCAACTTCAGCGCGGCGCCGGCATCGCGCAGTCCGGCGCGGCCCAGCGCGTACAGCACTGGCGCCTTGATCAGCAACAGACCCAGCACCAGCGCCGCGATCAGCAGCGGCTCGCGCAGCAGCAGCGGCAAATTGGCGGCCATGCCCACGCTGATGAAAAACAAGCCCAGCAGCAGGCCCTTGAACGGCTCGATGCTGGCTTCCAGCTCATGGCGATATTCCGAATCGGCCAGCAGCAGACCGGCCAGGAACGCGCCCAGCGCCATCGATGCGCCGGCCTGCCCGACCAGCCACGCCGTGCCCAGCGCCACCAGCAGCGCCATCGCCGTGGATACCTCCACCTGCTGCACGCGCGCGGCCATGCGAAACAGCGGCCGCAGCAGCAGGCGCCCACCCAGCACCAGCACCAGCACCACGCCGGCGACTTGCAGCAGGCGCGGCCACAGCGGCGCCCCGACCTGCGCGCCGGTGCCCAGCAGCGGCACCGCGGCGATCAGCGGAATCGCCGCCAGATCCTGAAACAGCAGCAGCGCGAACGCCAGCCGCCCGTAGGCGCTGGGCAACTCCTTGCGCTCGCCCAGAATCTGCAAGCCGAACGCCGTCGAGGACAACGCCAGGCCCAGCCCGACCACGCTCGCCGCGCGCGCGCCCAGCCCCAGCCCGAAATGCGCTGTCACGCCCAGCAGCAGCGCCGACACCAGCACCTGCAGCGCGCCGTAGCCGAACACCTGGCGCC
Organism: Metallibacterium sp.; assembly: GCF_054637675.1. Lineage (NCBI taxonomy): Bacteria > Pseudomonadati > Pseudomonadota > Gammaproteobacteria > Lysobacterales > Rhodanobacteraceae > Metallibacterium > Metallibacterium sp. Next base: position 563 of record NZ_JBTSRB010000110.1, on the reverse strand, counting down.
GCATTACCCACAAGCGCTGCGGCGACAGTTCCAGCCCGATCAGAAACAGCAGCAGCACCACGCCCAGCTCGGAAAGCGTGTCCAGCGTGGCGCCGCCCTGCACCCAGCCCAGACCGTGCGGCCCGATCAGCATGCCCGCGCCGAGATAGCCCAGCACCGCGCCCAGGCGCAGCCGACTGGCCAGCGGCACCGCGATGACGATGGCCAGCAGGAAAATCAGCAGCGGCAGCAGCAGCGAATGCGAGTGCACGATGCGCCCGGCTTGGAACCCACGATCACTTTAACCGCGCGGCGCTGGGTCTACACGAGCGTACTCAAGCACCTGTCGACACGGCCAGCAGCGCACCCGCGAACGCCACCGCCGCGCCAATCGCCATCGCCGCGCTAAAACCAGCGACCACGCTGCTACCCGCCGCGAACACGCTACCCAGTACGCCCACGCCCAGCGTGGCGCCGACCATGCGCGCGGTGTTGACCATGGCCGACGCGGTACCGGCGCGGGCGGGCTCGACGGCGGCCACGGCAGTGGCCAGCACCGGGCCGGTGTTCAATGCCATGCCCAC
>NZ_JBTSRB010000109.1:0-2845 GCF_054637675.1 Metallibacterium sp. | reverse complement strand
CAGCATCGCGGGTGCGCAGTCCGGCAATGGCGGTGCGGGTGTCGATGGCGCCGCGTTCACGCTGACCAACACCGGCACCATCACAGGCGGCAATGGCGGAGGCTCAGGTGGCGTCATTATTGGGCCTGCTCTGCAGAGAAGCCAGCGTCTGGTGCTGCCATCTCGCGCGGCGATCACGGATGTCTGGGGCGCGTCAGCGCGGCCTGAGTCCAACGGAATCCGCCCCTTTGTGGCACTCGCGGACCTGCCGGGCCTGGCGTACGCCGGTCCGGGATTCCGAGGCGTCGATGCGCAGTTGGCGGGCGGTGTGTCCTTCGATCCGGCTTCGCTGTTCGGCGGCCTAGGCGGCGGTACAGGCGTGCCCCGCTTGCCACCGCCTGCCGCGAGCGGGACGCCCGGCACAGGCGGTGTCGGCGTGATCGCCACCGGCGCCAGCACGGTGATCAACGCTGGCACCATCGCCGGCGGCGTCTCGGGCGCCAGCACGCCGGTGCAGGCCGACGCGGTGGACTTCAGCGGTGGCGGCAACACGCTGGTGATCGAGGCCGGCGCCAAGTTCATCGGCAACGTGGTCAGCACCAGCGGCAGCACGAATGGTGGCGACACCTTCGAACTGGGTGGCGACATCAACGCCAGCGGCGGCAACGTATTCAATCTGGCGTCGATCGTCAGCACGGCATCGACCAGCTACAGCGGCACGCCGGTGTTCTATGGCTTCATGAATTACGCCAAGAGCGGCACCAGCACATGGACGCTGACCGGCACGGGCAATGCCAGCCAGAACTGGATGATCAGCGGCGGCACCCTGGTGGGCAGCACCACCAGCCTGCTGGGCAACGTGACGTTCAACACGGCCGTGGGCGCGGCCACGCCGGATGTCACCTTCGATCAGACCAGCAACGGCACCTACGCGGGCCTGATCAGCGGCAACGGCAGCCTGACGCTGGAAGGCGGCGGCGGGCTCACCCTGACCGCCGACAACAGCTACAGCGGCGGCACCACGATCAACGCTGGCACGCTGCAGGTGGGCACGGGCGGCGCGACGGGCGCGATCGGCACGGGCAATGTCATCGACAACGGTGCGCTGGTGTTCGATCTGTCCAGCGGCACGCTGGTCGATGGCGTGATCAGCGGCAGCGGCAGCCTGACCCAGATGGGCACGGGCGCGACGATCCTCGATGGCATCGACACCTACACCGGCGGCACGACGGTCAGTGCCGGCACGCTGGAGATCGGCGATGCCACGCACACGAATGCGGCGATTGCCGGCAACGTGAGTGTCGCGGCCGGGGCCACGTTGCGCGGCCACGGCACGATCGGCGGCAACGTCACCAACGCCGGCACGGTGATGCCAGGCGGCAGCCTCGGCATCCTCACGGTCAACGGCAACTACACGCAAAGCAGTGGCGCCACGCTGGCGCTGGGCGTCAGCCCGCAGACCATGGCCGGCACCGGCTACAGCCAGTTGCAGGTGGGCGGCACGGCCAGCTTGGCCGGCACGCTGCTGATCGAACCGCTGGCCGGCGACTATGCGGTAGGCAGTACCTACGATCTGCTGCACGCGGCGGGCGGCGTCTCGGGTACCTTTGCCTCGACCTTCGACAATCCGGCCTTCGCGATCTACCTGACCCCGCAGGTGACCTACGCCACCAACGACGTATTTCTCAAGCTCAATGTCAATCCGGCGGCCTTCAGCAGCGGCTTCCCCAACTACGCCAGCACCGTGAGTCTGGCGCTGGATTCGACCTTCCAGACCGTGCTCGGCGGCTTCGGCAGCGCGCCGGGGATGGGCGGGATCACCGGCGATGCGCGCTCGGGCGCCTGGGCGCAATACACCGGCAGCGGCGGTGATCTCGGCGACACGCGCCAGAGCATGCAGGGCGGCGCGGCGGGTGCCGGCACGGCGATCAACGCCCACCTGGTGCTGGGCGCGGCGATCGCCAGTGCCAACACGGCGACATCCCTTGCCCCCTCACGCGTGGTCGGCACCCCGCTGGGAGCATTCCTGTACGGCATCTACCGCACCCGGGGTTGGCGTCTGGCGGCGAGTGTGGGCGGCGGCAGTTTGCGTCAGACCACCACGCGCGACCTGACCAGCTTGGGCTTGGCCGGCCAGGCGCTCAGCACCGGCAGTTTTGCCGGCGCGGCGGCGCGCGCCGACTACCGCTGGAATTGGGGCAACCATGTCTTCGTGAGCCCATATGCCGATGTCAGCTACCTGCACAGCCGCTACGGCAGTGCCCAGGAGAGCGGCGCCAGCCTGCTTGACATCAGCTACGGTGCGCTGAGCCAGAACCTGACCCGCTACGGTGCCGGGCTGCGCCTGGGCACCGTCGTGGATGCAAGCCACAGCACGCTGATTCCATGGATACAGGTAGGTGGCGTGGGCTACAGCGGCGATCGCAACCCGATCGAGATGCAGAGCATCGGCGGCCAGAGCTTTGCCGTTACCGGCACGGCGCTACCGAGCAGTGCGCTGACCGCCGCGGCTGGCCTCGACTGGCAGGGTCATGGTCCATGGCGCTTCAAGCTGGCGTGGTTCGGCGACTACGCCAGCCGCTACCACAGCAATGGCGGCACCGCGCTGCTGCAGTACGTGTGGTAGGCGCTGATCGCGGCATGCACGGCGGCGGGGCGTTGAGTGCCCCGCTCGCGTGCGGCGCGAATGGCGAGCCACGTTCGACGCGCGTGTTGTGTAGCCGCGTTGCCGTGATTCACGCCCGGAGCATGACTTCCGGGCTTTGACCGTCGCGCATCCAGCCACGATGCTGGCCCGGCATGCATCACGGCGCCTGCCGCCGTGACATCACGGGGAAATCATGGCCAGTATCGCTACCCGCGCGGC
>NZ_JBTSRB010000108.1:0-2992 GCF_054637675.1 Metallibacterium sp. | reverse complement strand
TTAAAAATGTCGCAATTTATTAAAATTAACGAAAACGAGTTTGTCAATTTAGAAAAGATTAACTGTATTCGGATTATAGAAATTCCGTATATCCGCATAGAATTTTACAATTCAGTCAGTTCTTTTGCGCCGGAATATCAAGACGGTTTAGCACAATTTACAGATTTAGTGCATAAACCGATAGCATTTTCAAAGCCGTTTGATACGGTTGCAGAGGCGAAAGAATGGTTATTAAAATTATAAAACTAATTAGGGGAGGACTTTCAAATGCAACCAAAGCAAGAATCAAAACAAAAATACTATCAAAAAAACAAAGAGAAGATAAGCGCACGTGCTTCAAAGTGGTATCAAGACCACAAGGGATATATGGCTGAGTGGCAAAGGGATTACCGTAAAGGCAAAAAGAGAGGCAGAAAAGGCACGGTAGAAAATCCAATGACCGAAGAACAAAGGCGGGAATGGTTAAAACAAATGGCGGAAAAAGAGGAAAAGTTATTCGCAGAAACCGGCGATTACTGTTTTTGTATAGATAGGAGGGCGTAAAATGTCAATAGAATGTTATCTAAACGACCCGAAATGGAATCAATGCTGTTGTGCTTGCGAGTATCATTTGCCACTATATTCACATCCGCTTGTGGACGGCAAAAGTGTATTAAATAAAATCGGCTATGTTTGCATATATGAAGTGGATGAAAAGAGGGCAACTCTATGCCGAGAACACGGATTGTGTGAATGTTACAAAAAGGAGAAAGACTTATGTCAATAAGCTGGGCACAGTTTAAAAAATTATTTCCGAAACAGGCGGAAGCGGTTAAAAACGATAAGAAAAGTCAGAATATTTTATTAGAATTTCACAATAAAATTTCATCTTACGAAACCGAAGCTGATGACCCTTATAATAAATATAAAGCGCAGAAAACCGAATATAACGGCAGGATTTACGCTTCTAAAAAAGAAGCCGAATATGCTTATAAACTCGGATTATTACAAAAATCTGGCGAAGTGATAAGCATATTTCCTCAACCCGAATTTGAATTGCAACCGGCATATGTTAAGAACGGGAAAAAGATACGCTCAATAAAATACATCGCCGATTTTCTTGTAAAATATAAAGACGGACATGAGGGAATAATTGACTGCAAAGGAATAAAAACCAGAGAATTTACTATTAAGCAAAAAATGTTTGAATATAAATACCCAGAATTAAAAATAATAATAATTTAAAGGAGAAAATATGATAAACAAACAATGTGAATTAGCATTAAAACGGGATAAAGGAGTATGCCAGATATGCGGATTATTCGGCAATGATGTTCATCATATCGCATCAACGCAGGTATTTAAAAACCCGTTGGAATATTTATAATCTCGTTACCCTTTGCCATGTTTGCCATTCTTACGCCCATAGCAATATCAATAATTTCAACGCAAGATACGCAAAACGACGGGAATTAATGCTTAATACTATAATGGACGATGATAAAACCGATGTAGAAGTATGGAATAATTATTTAATCAACTTTAAAGGAGAAATCAAATGAAAAAGACTGAAAAAGAAATAATGGAAGCCGTGAAACAGGACGGCTACGCCCTGCGGCATGTCAAAGACCAGACTGAAGCGATATGTTTGGAAGCCGTGAAACAGGACGGCTACGCCCTGCAGTATGTCAAAGACCAGACTGAAGCAATATGTTTGGAAGCCGTGAAACAGGACGGCTACGCCCTGCAGTATGTCAAAGACCAGACTGAAGCGATATGTTTGGAAGCCGTGAAACAGGACGGCTACGCCCTGCAGTATGTCAAAGACCACGACTTACAAGTTAAAATAGCGAAGAAATGTAATCTCTATATAATTCAGAAATGGGAACTGCCGGACGAGAAAATTACAATAAAAGAAAAAATAATTGAATTAATCAATCAACTTTAAAGGAGGCTTTAAAATGGAATTAATCCGTTGCTACAATGTTATAGGCGTAGGCACTATTATAGGCGATGTAGTATCAACAAACACTGCTGACGGTCTTATTGAATTACAAAATCCGCTTTTAATCGGACTAATGGCAGATGGCGCACATCTAATACCACTTTTGGTTATGCCGGAAAATGAATCGGTAGTAATCAATGAAAATCATGTAGTCTTTTCATATCAACCAAACAAAGACTTCAAAGATGGCTATCTAAAACAGGTAACGGATATGAAAGCGGCTAAATCGGGGATAGTAACGCCCGCACAGGCTAAAATATCCAATATAAGCGATTTTAAGAGAAAGCCGTAAATGTCAACATATAAGCAGGAAATAATAGTCCACTTATCCCTAAACGAAATATCAACGCTGGAAGTCGCAAGGGAGCTATACGAAAAAAACACACGGCATTACAGGAGCTTGGATAATTTTATCCGGTTGCTTGCAATGAAAGGCGCAGGTGATATTCTAAACGAAGTCGTGCTATCTCAATTTTTAGACAAGGATGCCGAAGCTATTACAAAGAGGTTTTACGGAGCTTCGGCTATCTCAAGAACGATGAATGAAAAAAAGATAGCAAGTTTTAATTTGGAATTGAGAAAATATTGTAAAATTAATGCAGGTAAAATTATTGAAGAAATGGGGGGTTATGCAAAACAATAACATTGATAATTTAATCCATAAGGCTAAACATAATCATTTTAATCAATATATATTATCTCTAAACATCGGTTTATATATAGTCGGCGGTGCTGTTAGGGATTGTTTATTGGGATTAGAGCCTCACGATATAGATTATGTTATTACAAACATTACCAAAGAACAATTAGACAATTTATATAAAATAGGCTTTAAAGAGATAGGTAAGGATTTTCCTGTTTTATTGTCCCCTGATAATTATGAATATGCGCTTGCCAGACAAGAACGAAAACAAGGCATAGGATATAAGGGGTTTATTTTTTTAACGGATAATGTATCTATTGAAGATGATTTACGCCGCAGGGACTTAACTATTAATAGTATGGCTA
>NZ_JBTSRB010000107.1:0-3011 GCF_054637675.1 Metallibacterium sp. | reverse complement strand
GTATGTGCGCGAGCAGGATCGCATCGCGCGTACCGTGGTGCTCAAGCTGAAGACCGCGTACTTTCGCACGCTCACGCGCAGCCACACCGATGCGCTGCCAGCGCAATCCGAAGCAGCGCTGGTGCGGGCGGCGTTGCAACTGCGCGCGCGCGTCGAACTGCCGGCGTCCACGCGCTATCGCCTGGTCGGTGTGGGACTGTCGGGATTCGTCGACGCCGATACGGCGCAGCCCGATTTGTTTGCGATCAAGACTTGGGAAGCCCATGGCGCCGCGTGACTTTGGCCACGCTTTAGAATGCGTCACGGCTGTCGGCGCGAATGACCTTTGACGGGGTGGTCAGCGCGGACGCGGGTTCAAGAGTGTCGGCCTACTTCAAGGGTGAGAAGCCATGCCCGGTGACAACACGCCTGCAACGATCGACTCGACCTTCGTGGTCTTCGATGCACGGGGTCAGGCCACCCCGATCGGCGTCACCCCGGGACTCTGGGATGAACTGACCGCCCGATTCGGCGACTTCTCCGGAAAGTTGCTGGTCTCCAGCTTCCACTTCGAGCAGGACTGGCCGACCTGGGAGTGTCACCCTCACGGCGATGAATGGATCGGCTTGCTCAGCGGCGACTTCGACCTGCGCATGGATCTGCCGGATGGACATGACGGGCCGCGCAGCGTGCGCCTGCACAAGCCCGGCGCCTTCGTCATCGTGCCCAAGGGGGTCTGGCATACCGCCAAGGTCAGGGCACCGAGTGCGGCGCTGTTCGTCACGCCGGGGCAGGGCACGTTGACACGGCCAGTCGAACAGTACGAAACGGCAGGGCGTGCTGCCGCTGATCCTGCTGCGACCGCTGCACCGCCAAGCCTCAGTTCGCTGCGCCTGAACCAGGTGAACCTCGTCCGCCGTGACTTCGATGCCAGCCTGGCGTTCTACCGCGCCCTGGGCATCGAGATTGTGGAATCGCCGCGAGGCGCCGACGGCATTCGTCACGCCAAGGCGCGATGGCCCGATGGCTTGCAACTGGAATTCGACAACGAGGTGCTGGCCCGTTTCTACAACGCAGCCTGGCGGACTGGCGAGGGCAAGCGTCAAGGCCGGAGCCGGGTCGTGATTAGCATCACCCTGCCGATGCGCGAGGCCGTGGATCAACGCTATGCCGCGCTCACGGCAGCCGGATACACGGGCCGCCAATGTCCCTTCGACGCTTTCTGGGGCGCGCGCTATGCCATCGTCGCCGACCCGGACGGCAACGATGTCGGGCTGACGAGCCCACTGGACGCGGCGCGCAGAACTTGGCCGCCGGTCACATCACCGGCTTCCCTGTCGTCATCGACATGACCCGCATGCCGCCCCGGTTGCCTTGAGCGCCATGGAGCCCAACACCATGACCCACTGGAACATCGGATCCGCACGCCGGGGATCCGCCGCCGACGCCACTCGCCCGAAGATCCAGTGGGGCAGTGCTCGGCAATGTCATGAACGCCCGCACGGCACCCGCCACGTGTTGAAGCCCAAGACCCATCACACCGCTGAACTTCGCCGTGAACATGACGGCCATTCGCAATTGAAGGTGGCAAAGTCATGACCGCGGGAAAAACGACGATGGCCTTCGGCGGGCGTGTCTACGGCCTGGGCGTGATGGCGTTGGGCATGCTTTGCCTGGTGTGGGGGATCTTCGATCCGGGGCAGCCGGTGCCCAAGGACTTTCCCGACCGCACCGCCCTGGCCTATGCCGCCGCGGCGTTCATGCTCGTCGCGGGCGCGGCCGTCGTGTGGCGTCGAACCGCGGCCTGGGGCGCCGCGGCGCTCACCGCCTATTACGCGCTCATTGTCGTCATCCTGATGAACGGCCGCGTGCTGCTCGCCCATTACGCCGAGTACGTTACCTACGAAGGCGTCGCCGAGCAGCTCGCGATCGCGGCCGGCGGGCTGATTGTCTACGCCGCCAGCGCCAAGATCGATGCGGCCCTGGCCGCACGACTCACGCGCTTGGGCCAACTGGCGTTCGGGGTTTGTGCGCTGATATTCGGCGGCGCGCATTTTGTCTATATGAACCTCACCGCTCCGCTGGTTCCCCAATGGCTGCCGCCTTCGCAAGTGTTCTGGGGCTATGCGACCGGGGTCGGCCAGATCGCGGCGGGCGTTGCGATCCTGACGCGCGTGCAGGCGCGCCTCGCCGCGATCCTGCTGACCGCCATGTACGCGTCCTTCGCCCTGCTGGTGTGGGGGCCGAGACTCCTGGCCGATCCCTCCAGCCATTGGATCTGGAGCGAGAACGCCGTGAATCTCGCCCTGATCGGCGCTGCCTGGGTCGTGGCGGATTCGCTCGCGCAACCGAGGCGCCATACTGTCTAGAGGAGTGGCTGATCCGCTGCGGCGGAACCAACGCCCCTACGACATCCGCGGGTCGGTCATGACAAGTGCTGAGCGATGCAAATGCCCTCATTCGTAGCATTGCTGCGTGGTGTCAATGTTGGCAAGGCCAAGCGTGTTCCCATGGCTGAGTTGCGCACTCTGCTCACTGGGCTGGGCTACACCGGTGTCGCGACCTTGCTCAATAGCGGCAACGCGGTCTTCGGCGCCGCAAGTGGTTCGCCCGAAACGCATAGCGCGGCCATAACCGCGGCCATCCTCAGCGAGCTGGGGGTCGAAGTGCCGGTCGTTGTCAAATCAGCGACCGAACTCGCAGCCATCATTTCCGAGAATCCACTCGCCAAAGGCGCGCCAGACCATTCGCGCCTCCTGGTTGCCTTCGTCCAAGATACCAAGGCCCTCTCGAGTCTTGCCGCCATCGAAGCGCTCGTGAAACCGCCAGAACGGTTCTCAGTCGGCAAGAATGCCGCGTATCTGCTGTGCACTTCCGGCATTCTCGAAAGCAAGGCTGGCGAGGCGCTAAGAGATCGTTAACAAATTAAGTGTGCACTTCTATGCAGGCTTGATGGTGTAGTTCCAGTCGCCGTGGAAGGCGTTGCGGTCGATGGGAATGGCGGCGAAGTCGGCGTCCGAGACACCCACCCC
>NZ_JBTSRB010000106.1:0-3012 GCF_054637675.1 Metallibacterium sp. | reverse complement strand
GATCAACGGCTGCGCCTTCTGCCTCGCCATGCATATGCGCGACGCGCGCAGGCTGGGCGAGCGCGAGGAACGCCTGGACCTGCTTCCCGCCTGGCGCGAAGCCCCGCTCTACACGCCTCGTGAGCGGGCCGCGCTGGCCTGGATCGAAGCGGTCACGCTGGTCGCCGACGGGCATGTGCCGGATGCAATCTACGAAGCGGCGCGACAGGAGTTTGGTGAGAAGGAGTTGGTCGATCTGACCTATGCCGTGGTCGCGATCAATGGCTGGAACCGGCTCGCCGTCGCCTTCCGCAGGCCCCCCGAGATCGGGGGCGCCACGTCGTAGCGCGGCGCAGGCCGGCTGTACCGCCGGCATGTCCGCGCAGCGCGCACCGAAAGACGCCAACACCGAACCACGAGGTGCAGTGAAACATCTCCCGCCCGCGTATTTCGCGCTTGTGATGGCGAGTGGGATCGTGTCCATCGCGGCCAGGGATTTTGATCTCCCTGTCCTGGCGGCGGCACTGTTCGTGCTCAACCTGGTCGCCTACGCGGTGCTGTCGGCACTGACCGTGTTGCGGGCGATCCACTAGTACATCGATTCCATGAAGGTTATCCACGGAGGGGGATTCCCCTGGTCACGGGTCATCTTGTAGGCAATCAGGGTGTCAGTGTTGTGGCAGGGGATCATGGCAGCACCTCGTCGCGTGGTGGAGTTGTCGCTCGGCTCGGATGATTTGACCCGGTTGGAGTCGATTGCCCGGTCGCGAACCGAACCGGCGATCCGGGTTGAGCGGGGGCGAATTTTCCTGGCCTGTCATGCCGACCCATCTTCGGTTGCGGTGGGCGAGCGGATCGGGGTGATGCGCCACACGGTTGGCCGATGCGTGCGCCGCGCCGAACGGTTTGGCGTCATGGCGGCACTCGACGACAGCCCGCGGCCTGGCAAGGCGCCTTCGATCACGCCAGACGCCCGCGCCTGGCTGGTGTCGCTGGCGTGCCAGAAGGCGAAGGACCTGGGCTATCCGCACGAGCTGTGGACCACGCGCCTGCTGGCGCGCCACGCGCGGGAGCACGCGCCGATGGCCGGATACCCGTGCATGGCGAACATTGTGCAGGGCACGGTCTGCAAGATACTCGCACGCCACCAGGTCAGGCCGCACAAGGTTCGCTACTACCTCGAACGGCGCGACGGGGCGTTCGAGACGAAGATGGCCGAAGTGCTCTGCGTCTATCGTGAAGTTGCCCTCCTGCGCGAGAGCCAGGACGATAGCCGCGTCGCCATCATCTCGTATGACGAGAAGCCCGGCATTCAGGCAATCGGCAGCACCGCACCCGATCTGCCGCCGCAACCGGGATCGCACCCGACGTTCGCGCGCGACCACGAGTACAAGCGTCATGGCACGCTGAGCCTGCTGGCCGGCATCGACCTGCTGACCGGCCAGGTGCATGCCAGCATCGAGGACCGCCATCGGTCGCGTGAATTCGTCGGCTTGCTCAAGAAGCCCGATGCCGCCTATCCGGCCGACACCGCCATCAAGGTGATCCTCGACAACCACTCCGCCCACATCTCGAAGGAAACCAAGGCGTGGGCCGATAGCCAGCCCGAGGGCCGGTTCTCCTTCGTGTTCACGCCCAAGCACGGCTCCTGGCTCAATCTCGTCGAGGGCTTCTTCTCCAAGATGGCGCGCTCGATGCTCCGCCACATCCGCGCCGCCTCCAAGGCCGGGCTGAAAGCCAGACTCCTCGCCTACCTCGACGACATCAACCGCGACCCCGTCATCCATCGCTGGACCTACAAAATAGCCGAGGCCGCATGAAAGGAGTCGATCCACGGAAACGATGTACTGGTGTCCTGACCCGTAAATGTCGACTAATATCTCACGGGTGCGTAAACCGTGGGGGACTGCTCGGATGGCACGACCGATCAAGCGACTGCAGTCTGAGCCAGGCGTGGTGGCTGAACTCCGACGCCGGTCGCGGTCTGCCACGATCGGGGTGCGGGATCGCGAGCGCGCCAACATCATCCTGCTTCGGCTCGACGGCCTCGGTGTCGAAGCCGTCGCCGGACGGCTGAGCACAACGGCGAAGCGCGTCTCCATGTGGTCGGGACGCTTCGCGAGGTCAGGCCTCGACGGTCTCGCCGACCGGCCGGGCCGTGGCCGCAAGACCTCGATCGCGGCGGCGAAGGTGGCGGGTCATCACCGAGGCAACCCGCCCGCCGCCAGGCAGGAGCCGCTGGAGCATCCGATCGATGAGCCGGCATGCGGGCGTTTCTGCCAGTTCGGTGCAGCGGATCTGGTCGAAGAACGATCTGAAGCCGCATCGCCTGAAGACCTTCAGGCTGTCGAACGGCCCGAGGTTTGAGGAGAAGTTCTGGGACGTGATCGGCCTTTACCTCAATCCTCCGACCAACGCGCCCGTGCTGTGCTGCGACGAGAAGAGCCAGTGCCAGGCGCTCGAACGCACGCAACCCGGCCTGCCGCTGGCACCGAAGCGCCCGCGCACGATGACCCACGACTACATCAGGCACGGCACGGTCACGCTGTTTGCCGCCCTCGGGCAGCTGACCGGCAGGCTGACCACACGCACGGAGGCGAGCCATAGCCACGTCGAATGGCTTCGCTTCCTCAGGCAGATCGGCCGCGAGACACCGCGCGCGCTTGACCTCCATCTGATTGCCGACAACCACGCCACGCACAAACACCCGAAGGTGCGGGGGTGGCTGGAAAAGCACCCGCGCTTCAAGATGCACTTCACGCCGGCCTCGTCGTCTTGGCTCAATCTGGTCGAACGCTTCTTCGCCGACCTGACAGGCGATGCGATCCGCGCCGGCAGCTTCGTCTCGGTCAATGATCTCGTCCGCGACATCAATGCCTATCTCAAGCAGCGCAACGCCGATCCGAAGCCATACGTCTGGCGAGCCGCAGGCGCCGAAATCCTCGCCAGGATCAAACGCGCTCGCGCCGCACTCGACAAAGCCGCCGCTGCGTGAGTTTTTGGATGGCAATTGAGAGTCAGGGCGCTAGCAGC
>NZ_JBTSRB010000105.1:0-3020 GCF_054637675.1 Metallibacterium sp. | reverse complement strand
ATCCAACGCAGTGAAGGAAGCCTATAACCGCGCGCAGCACCTGCCCGAGCGCGTCAAGATGATGCAGGCATGGAGTGACTATCTGGACGGCTTGCGCATTGGTGCCGATGTGGTGCCGATCCAGCGCGGCGCTTGAGTCATATCCTTGCACCATATCCGCAACGGTCTACACTGAGCCGCAGGCGTCCGCAGGGATGCCGGGAGCCTACCCATGAACGCCACCGCCAAGCTGTTCACGCTCGCCAACTCGCAGGCCGTGCGTATCCCCGCGCGCTTCCGCATCAATGCCGAGGAAGTGGAGATCAGTCGCACCGAGGATGGTGCGCTGATCCTACGCCCGAAACCGCGCACCGCCGCCGACGTGTTCGCGCTCGCCCGTGCCAAAGCGGGGGACGCGTTCAAGGACTGGGAGCGGCCCGAACAAGGTGCGACACGGCCTGTTCCAGCGCTGGACTTCTGAGCCGTGGCTGACGCCTACCTGCTCGATACCTGCACCATCATCGCCGCGCTGAAGGGCGAGCCGCGTTCTCTGCTCAATCGCCTCGCCAGCCTTGCGTCAAACCGCTTGCACCTGTCCAGCCTGGTGCTCGCTGAACTCCTGTACGGCGTGGAAAAGTCGCAACGCACCGCGCAGGTGCTCTGCGCCGTGGACGTGGTGACACAAGGATTCGCAGCCCTGCCATTCGAGGATGTCGATGCCGCCGCCTACGCACGCATCCGCGCCGTGCTAGAACGCAAGGGTGCCGGCATCGGCCCGCTGGACATGCTGATTGCCGCGCAGGCCGTGGCGCGCGAGCTGGTGTTGGTGACGGACAATCTGCGCGAATTCCGGCGCGTACCTGGGCTGCGCTGCGAGAACTGGATGCGCGGCAAGTGATTCCATTTCGCCACGGCTAGGGCGACGGCCTGAACGCGGGACACCTCGTCTGGTGCGAGGGTCGCCGCAAGCGTAGACTCGAAAATGATCCGAAAGGATTCCAGCACGGGAGGTTCCCATGAGGAGCTCGGGTGCGCCGGAGGCCCTGCCTTCACCAAAGCGTGAGGGGGCCGGCGTACTTGCGGAACCGTGCGAGGGAATCCCCACGGAAACCGTCGCGGTCCCCGGTTTCGAGCCCATGGCCCGTAGCGTGGCACGTGTCCTCAAGGCCCCACTTGTCTCGTTGATCCTCACGGATGGCGGCACGCTGTGGTACGCCGCGGAGGAGGATCGTCGCGCGCAAAGTTCGCTGCATCCGCCGCACCGGCTGCATGCCGAGGTGGCCCACTGGCGCGTTCCCCATGTGGTGCTGGACACGTTGGCCGAGGCGCATGCGGGCGCTGCACCCGCGGACGGTCTTCCGCCACCGGCGCCCATCCGCTTTTTCGCCAGCACGCCAGTCTTCATGCTCACCGGCCGCCAGGCCGGCGCCTTGTGCGTCATGGACTTCACGCCCCGCGTCGCGATCAGCGAGGAAGAGGCCACCGCGTTGCACGACGCCGCCGTGCTCGCCGGCACCGGCATCGTGCTGCGCCGCTATATCTCCACGCTCGATCCCGTCACCCAACTGCCCCACCGCGGCGCCTTCTTCGAGGATCTGCATGCATGGCTGTCGCAACAGTCGGAAGGACTGACCTTGGCGGTCATCGAGGTCGCCCCCGTGGATCGTTACAACGCCTTTCTGCGCGCCATGGGCCACGTATATTCCGATACGTTGATGCACCAGGCCAGTGCGCGCCTGCGGGCGTGGGCGATGTCGGGCACGCGCCTGTACCAGGTGGGTGTGCAGCGCTTTGCGGTGCTGATGCCGCGTCTTCCGGTCGACGCACGCGCCACGCAGTTCGATCCGTTGATCGCGCGATTGCGCGAACCGCTGGACTGTCTAGGCATCCCGTTGCTGCTGCAGCCCAGCGCAAGGGTGATTGATCTACCCACCTCTGGCCCCAGCGGCGATGACGTACTGCGCTCCGCGCTGACCGCAGCGCACAGCGCGCACCGGGAGCTGCGCGGCTGGATAAGGTCTACCACCCGGAGGAGGCTGCGCGCCAGCAAGCAGGACTTCCTGGTCACCGAACTGGCCACGGCCCCGCATTCCGGCACCGAGCTGGAGCTGCACTACCAGCCGCGCATCGATCTCCACACGGGGCACTGCCGATCGGTCGAGGCGCTGGCGCGATGGCGCCACCCGACGCTGGGCTATATCTCACCCAGCCGCTTTGTACCCATGGCGGAGCGTCCTGCCCTGATGCGCACCTTGACCGAACGGGTCTTCGAACAGGCCTTCGCGCAATGGGCTGCATGGCGACGCAGCGGCCAGGACATCGATTTGTCGCTGCAGCATCTCCAGTGCCGATTTCGATGCACCAGGGAAAGCCACGTAGACGTGCCCTTGGGCCTCTTGACGGAGCAACGCCATGCCGCGTGACAAAGGCTTCCCCAGCCAGCGTCCAGTCAAGGCCGACTGGAGCGATCCCGAGCTGCAGGCGCTCTTGAAGAAGACCGAGCAGTGGCAGATTGACCAGCGCTCGGGCTTCGTCGCGGAAGATGTGCAGATCGACTTGCGCTGGGGCGCGGGGGTGCCCTGCGCGGCGCGGCTGGTGGACCTGCACGACGAATTCTTCGTGCTGCAGACCGCGCTGTCGCTATCGGTCGGCGAGCATGTGCGTGTTGACCGGAGGGTCGGTGATCAGGCGACCATCCTGTGGGGCGAGGTGATGCAAAGTCGCGCGGGGGTACGGGCAGGCGATCAGGTCCAGGACGGTCAATTTCACTGGCTGCGTCGCGGCACAACCGGCAAGTGAAGCGGTTGCGTGGATGGGATTTCGGTCGCCTGCGCACGAATCGACACCACGCGCGCAGTTGCGCCCTGCTCGGGCTGCCGCAGCTTCCCGCGCAGCGGGCATCGAAGAAATCGGTAGCGTCGCGGCCATCGAGGCCGATCCAGGGCAAGCGGCCGCGCGCACTGGCGCCGCGTTGTAAACGGCGTTCGCCGCTTCAGGCGCGCAGCAACTTCAGCGTGTGCTGCGCGATCATCAGCTCCTCG
>NZ_JBTSRB010000104.1:0-3061 GCF_054637675.1 Metallibacterium sp. | reverse complement strand
AGCGTGACTCGGTGTTCGCCAGCACGCGCTACCAGCTCGCCGATGACATCACCTGGTACATGCGCGGCCTGTACGTGCAGCGCCACTCGACCAACCAGGCCGCGCCGGAACCGATCTTTCTTGGTCCGCAGTTCGCCAGCGGCGGGCTTTCCGACACGGTGGGCGTGGACGTGACCAATCCCTACAATCCATTCGGGTTCTCGTTGACCGCCACCGACCCCAACTATGGCATCGGCCGGCGCCCGATCGAGGGCGGGCCGCGTATCTTCAGCCAGATCGTCAACACCTGGGAGTTCGCCACCGGCCTCACCGGCAGCTTCACCTGGAACGACCGCGATTACTACTGGGACGTCAACTACTCGCACGGTAGCAACAGCGCCACGCAAATCGTGCAGGGCACCTACAACATCGCCCACATCCAGCGCGCGCTGGGGCCGCTCAGCCAGTGCACCGGCCCCTGCGTACCGCTGAACCTGTTCGGTGGCCCGGGCACCATCACCCCGGCCATGCTGGCCTACATCGGCTATATCGAGCACGACAGCAGTGCCAACGACATCGAGCTGTACAGCGCCAACCTGAACGGTGCGCTGTTCTCGCTGCCGGCGGGCGAGGTGAAGTTCGCCACCGGTCTGGAATCGCGGCGCTACTCGGGCAGCTACCAACCCGATGCGGTGGTGGTGGCGGGCGAGTCCAACGGCGTGCCTTCGCTGCCCACCTCGGGCGCCTACAACGTCAACGAGTATTACCTCGAGGCCAACGCGCCACTGCTGGCCGACAAGCCCTTCGTCGAGGCGCTGAACATCGATCTGGCCTCGCGCTACTCGAACTACTCGACCTTCGGTGGCACCACCAACAGTCAGGCCGGCCTGCGCTGGCAGGTGGACAAGCAACTGACCTTGCGCGGCACTTGGGGCCAAGGCTTCCGCGCTCCGGCCATCGGCGAGCTGTACGGCTCGCCAGCGCGTTTCGATGCCACTCTGCAGGATCCCTGTTCGGCGCCAATCGCCAACCCCACCACCGCGGCCAACTGCGCCGCGCTGGGCGTGCCGACCGGTTACAGCCAGACCAACCCGCAGATCTCGGTGACCACCGGCGGCAACCACTTGTTGCAGCCGGAGAAGGCGCGCACGCTGACCTGGGGCGGCATCTACAGCCCGGACTGGGCCGTGGACACCGGCTGGGCGCAGCGTCTGGACATCACCGCCGACTACTACCGCATCACCGTGCGCAACGCCATCCAGGCGCTGGATGCGCAAACGCAACTGGATGACTGCGTGGCCAGCGGCAACGCCGGCTCAACCTTCTGCCAAGGTATCGCGCGCAACAGCGGCGGCGTGATCAACGCGTTCAACAACACCTTGCGCAACATCGGCCGCATCGACACCAGCGGCGCCGATCTGACCATCAAATGGGCGCTGCCGGAGTTCTCATTCGGCAAATTCACCAACGCCGTCGGCGCCACCTACATCGACAGTTTCAGCGAGCAGACCTCGCCCGGCGTCTATGGCCCGCGCAAGCCTGGCGTCGAGGTCAACGACGGCGGCATCCCGCGCTGGCGTGCCGTCAACGACCTGACGTGGAGCCGCGGCGTCTGGTCGGCCGACTGGCGCATGCGCTACATGAGCGGACTGACCGAGGGCTGCGCCGGCGCCACCGGCTTTCCGATTTGCAACGGACCCAATGACACGCACTACCTCGGCGCCGTCACCTACCACGACGTGCGCGTGAGCTGGCGCGTGCCGCTGGCGCTGAACCTGGTGCTCAACGCCGGCATCAACAACCTGTTCTCCAAGGATCCGCCGGTGTGCCTGTCGTGTTCACTCAACGGCTACGATGCCAGCAACTATGATCTGCCGGGGCGCTTCACCTATATCCAGGCCAACCTGAAGTTCTGATTCGCCTGCGCAACATGCCAGCGCACATGCAAAGGGTCACCCGCAAGGGTGGCCCTTTTTCATGCGCGGTCGTTCAGCCGCCGTGGCGACGCGCGCCGTTGTGGCGGGCGCGATAGATGTGCCGACTGCGCACATTGTCACCGCGCTGGACGCGCCGCTGCTCGCGCCCGTTGACGAAACCATTGCGCCCCGCGGCAGCGACCGCGTGGCTGCCGCGCGCCTGCTGCGCCGATAGGTGCGAAACCTCGCGATTGGTCAGCCCACCGTGATCCACCGCGGACGCGATGCGGCTCTGCTGGTTGAGATTGCGCTGCACATCGCCCTGCATGCGCCGCGAGGACAGGCTATTGGGGTTGCCGGTCTGCGCATCATGGCGCTGGTTGTAAATGGCGTGGCTCTCGGCGTTTTGCGCGCGCTGGATGCGCGTCGCCTCGGCAGCAGTGACGCCAGCACCACCGGCACCATGCGCATTGGTGGCGCGACTTTGCATGCGGTCGATGCGCGCCGTGCCCTGCTCCAGATGCGCGGCTTCGCGCGTGGTCAACTGGCCGCTCTTGAGACCTTGCTCGATGCGCTGCTGTTGCGCCACGTTGCGATTGGTGAAGTGATCGACGTGCGTGGTTCCAGGCGCTGGCGCGGGTGCTTGCTGCGCCAGCGCCAGCGGCGCCAGCGCGCTGCCGGTCAGCAGCAGGGCCACGCCCAGTCCGAGTCGGGGGCTGCGAGTCATACGATTCTCCTCCGGCGCGCGGAGTGCGACGCCTGTCCCGAGACAACGCGCTTGACGCAACTGCGTTGACCGCGTTGACCGCGCCGGGCGCGGTTCACGGCGCTCCGATTCAGGCGCGCGGTGGCGGCCGCGGCAGGCGAATTTCGGCGGCCAGCGGCAAGTGATCTGAGAATGCCTGCGGCGGCGTCCAGCGACGCAGCACCTCGATGCCGTCGCTGACCAGAATGTGGTCGATGGCGCGGCGCGGGCGCCAGCTCGGATAAGTCGGCAGTGCGTCGCTCGGCGGCTGCAGTTGCGTGTGCGCGAACACGCGCTGCAGTTCGGGACCGGGCCAGGCGCAATTCAGATCGCCCATCAGCACCGTCGCGCCGCGGCCCTGCAGCAGCTCGGCGATAAAGTCGAGCTGGCGCGCGCGCGCCTTCGGCCCCAGCGACAGATG
>NZ_JBTSRB010000103.1:0-3181 GCF_054637675.1 Metallibacterium sp. | reverse complement strand
GATCGACTTCGACAAGGCCGAGTGGCGCATCCCGGCGCACAAGATGAAGATGCGCGCGCCGCATATCGTGCCGCTGAGTACGCAAGCCATCGCCATCCTGCGCGATCTGCAGCCGCTGACCGGGCGCGGCAAGTACGTGTTCCCTTCACCGCGCGGCGCCGCGCACTGCATGTCCGAGAATGCCATCACGGTCGCCCTGCGGGCGCTGGGCTACGACGGCCAGACCATGACCGGCCACGGCTTCCGATCGATGGCCAGCACGCTGCTGAACGAGCAAGGCTGGAATCGCGACGCCATCGAACGCCAGCTTGCGCATGCCGGCGTGACGCGGTGCGCGCCGCCTACGACTATGCCGAACACCTGCTCGAACGGCGCAGGATGATGCAGGCATGGGCCGACTATCTGGACGCGCTGCGCAATGGCGCGAACGTGGTGCCGATCCGGCGCAAGCCAGCGCCGTAGTTTTTAAGCTACAATGGCAACGGTCGAGGTCCGCCAGTATCAAACCGCGGACGGGCGCAGCCCGTTTGCCGAATGGCTGGCCGACTTGCGCGACCGCCGCGCGCTGCAAGCCATCATGGCGCGCATCGTGCGCATGCAGGCCGGCAACCGAGGCGACTGGAAAGCACTTGGCGCCGGGCTGTTTGAATTGCGGATCGACACCGGGCCGGGCTACCGGGTCTATTGCGGACAGGATGGCGCCGCGCTGGTGTTGCTGTTGTGCGCGGGCGACAAGCGCACGCAAACGAAGGACATCGAGCATGCACGCGACTACTGGAAAGACTACCAAGGCCGCCGCTAGCGTCCCCTTCGACGCCGCGCGGTTTCTGCGCGCGGATGACCTGGCCGGCTTTCTGGCCGAGGCCTTGGCCGATGGCGACCATCGCGCACTGCCCATTGCGCTGCGCACCGCCGCCGACGTGCTGGGCATGGCTGAGCTGGCGCGCCGTACAGGCCTAAGCCGCGAAACGCTGTATCGCACGCTGTCGGCCAAGGGCAACCCGCGCCTGGATACGCTGGGCGCGATCCTGGGCGCCTTCGGGCTGCGCCTGACATTGGTGCCAATGCCCGAGCACGCACGCAAGCACGCCTGATTCCGTTTCGCCACGGCTAGGCTGATCCCCGAACACCGGCCACCTTCACCGGCTGCCGTGGCGATCCTTTGAAGGGCGCGGGGAAGGTGCCTGTGAAATCCAAGCCAGTCGATTCGCTGGACATCATTCCCGAACCGCTGCTGCACCGGATCTATAGCCAGCAGCCGATGCCTTCCGAGGTGCAGCGCGCCGCGACGTTTTATGAAGCCGCAAGAGTCGTTCGCGCACTTCCCCCGTGACCGGACAACGCGTGCTGGCGCTGTACAAGTGGAACAGCATCGATCAGTTTTGCGCGCGTGATTCCATCCGCCCGCGCCCGACCTACGCCAGCCAGCGTGCAAGTGGCTGCGACCGTATCCTGGAACAACGCTGGGCCATCCGCCGCAAGCTGGGCGACAACTTCAGCGACCTATTCAGCGAACCCGCCAAGCCCAAGGGCATGCGCCGGCGTACTTTCGAGCGCCACTGCGCCCGCGATGCGCAACTGGCCGAGCGGGGAAACGTCTACCTGCGACGCTTGCTGCGCTGAAGTATGCGTTGATTAAAGTGCACGATAGCCTATGGATTTAGGCAAGCTGGGTCACGAGATCGCCGCGCGTTCGGGCTGAGCCGGCCAACGGCACACTTTACTAGCGTGGCTGCCCCAGTCATGTCTTTGGCACTTCGGTCACATACCTGCTTTTGACTTTCGAGAATTCCCGCGCATCGCTTTGCAAAAGCGCAGCCGCCTCCCTGAGATCAGGCCCCAACATCGACTCGGCTTGGCGGACGTAATGGCGGGCAACGTAGACATGGTCTGACCTGATTACCCAGCTAAGCCATCCATGGTTAGCAGCCGGTGCGGCAGCGGCGAGGTGTGGGCGGCAGCATAGATGAGGCGTGGGATCAGGTCTTGCAGCTTGAAGCGGCGGTTGAAGCGATAGCAGAACTCGGAGAGATAGCGTTGCAGGTACTTGGGCTTCAGCGCGTGGTAGGTGCCGTGCAGGGCGTTCTTGACGTTGCCGAGCACGGTGTTGACCCACTGGAACATCGGATGCGCCACGCTGGCCGGACCGCCGCCGGTGACCAGCGGCACGTGCGTGCAGTCGGCGGCGGTGACGCCGGGGAAGCAGTTGAGGCCATCCGAGACGACGGCCGTGCCCGGCGCCAGATGGCGCCGCGCCCACTGCGCCAACGCGGTCTTGCGGAAGCCCGGCACTACGTCCATGCGCATCGCCATGGGAAAGCCTTGCGCAGTGATCTGCACGGCAGCCACGAATGGGGTTTTGCCCGGGCTGCCGCGGCCGGTCGGGCCGCCATGGCGCTCACCGCCCCAGTAGGCATCGTCCAGCTGGACGATGCCGGCCAGCGGCTTGGTGTCATCGCGCTCGATCATGGTCTGCATCAGCTTGTGCTTGATCAGCCAGGCGGTATTGGCATTGACACCGAGCTGCCGGCGCAAGCTCAAAGCCGAGATGCCATTCTTGTGCTGGGTCAGCAGGTAGATCGCCAGGAACCAGGTCCGCAGCGGCAAGTGGGTGCGCTCGAACAGGGTGCCGGCGGTCAGCGAGGCCTGACGCTTGCAGCGGTTGCACTGGAGCACAGGGCGACCGCGCAGCTGGCAGTGACCGGCATGCCCGCAGTGTGGGCAACGGAATCCGCCGGGCCAGCGTCCCGAACAGGGATTGGCTTCGCGGCACATCCGCATCAGGGCATCGCGGCACTGGGCTTCGGTGCCGTAGCGTTCGAGGAAAGCCGGCAGGCTCATGCCGGGCTGAGGCGCTTTTCAACAGCCGCAGGCTGGTCAACTGGATTTCGTTCTTGGCCATGGTGCAACCCTCGCTGGATCAGGTGGTTGCACGCTACGACCCGCGCGTATCAAAGGCTGCGACAAGTGGGTAATCAGGTGGTCTGATGTTGTTCTCGTGGCAACCGCAAGATCCGTCGCAAATTCTACTGGTAGAGCAGTGAGGATTTCTAAGGAAACTCTGAACAAGTCCCCGCGGTTGCGGTCTGAGTGAAGTCCCTCCCGCGAGCGCGCCGCCGATGACCCAGATGAGCTTTTCCGAGGCCGAGTACGCGGGCAAGCGCAAGCAGACGCGGCGCGA
>NZ_JBTSRB010000102.1:0-3190 GCF_054637675.1 Metallibacterium sp. | reverse complement strand
TGGACGTGGCGACACGGGCGGCGCGCCTGTTCGATGAGGTCGTCATCGCCGTCTATCGCACGCCCGCCAAGAACATGCTCTTCACGCCAGAAGAACGGATGGAACTGATCCGCGAGGCCACCGCGGACCTGCCAAACGTGACGGTGGACCTATTCAGCGGTCTTTTGGTAGAATACGTGCAATCCGTGGGCAGCGCGATCATCGTCAAAGGCTTGCGCACGTCCATGGATTTCGAGATGGAGCTGCAGCAAGCGTTCATGAACCAGATGCTCGCGCCGGGAGTGGAGGTCGTTTGCCTGATGACCAGTCTACGGTACGGCTTTCTCAGCTCCAGCCTGCTGAAGGAGGTGGCGGGGCTCGGAGGTTCGCTCGATGGCATCGTGCCCAGCAATGTGGCCGCTGCCCTTTCTCGCAAACTCGTCAATCGTGACCGGTAGATCGAAGTCGCACACACCCCGCGCCGGCGCGGGCCAAGGCAAGGAGGCACATCGCCATCGACCTTCTCTACCTCGTTGACCGCATCGAAGCCATCATCAATGTTGGCTTCAAGGTTCCCCTCTTCAACAAGACCGTCATCGATGAACGCGAGGTGCTGGACATCATCGATGAGTTGCGCACGCGCATCCCCGAAGAGGTGCGCGCCGCCCGCCGCGCCGCCCAAGACAAAGACAAGCTCTTGTCCCAGGCGCAGGCGGAAGCGGCCCGCATCGTGAGCGGCGCTCAGGAAGAAGCAATGAAGCTCATCGACCAGCAATCCGTCATTCGCGAGGCGCAAGAACGAGCAGATTCCCTCCTGAAGGAAGCACAGGAGCAAGCACGCATTCTACGAGACACGGCGCACGACGATGTCGAGCGCGTGCTGGCGCTGGCGCAATCGCGCGACGAGACAATTCGCACCGAGACGGATGAATATGTGAAGGAAACCCTGGAGCGGCTTGGAGAGTTTCTCAACCGCGAACACTCCTTGGTCGAGAATGGACTCAAGGTCTTCGAGTCGATTAATCACGAGTGAGCGTGCGCCGAGCGAGCAAGTGTGCGCCAATATTTTGCAGCGAGGATCTAGGTGCATGCTTGCCTGGTAAGGAAGGGTTGGCGCCAGGAGTACTTGGGGAGGAGCTTGGGGAGCGAGCGCACCGGCGACGCGATGGGCGCGGCTGACTCCGCGTCCTGGTCGGTAAGGGATGGCGTACCGCCAGCGGGGGCATAGCGCAGCCTGGTCAGGCCCAGGCTGGCCAGCCGCACCACCAGGCGCTGGGTTCGGCGCTCCGCCTGCCGTGCGGCATGCTGGCGCATGCGCTCGGTGAGGTAGGTCTGCCAGCATGGGTCCCAGCGACCACTGAGGTTGGCGCAGCGCAGGGCGAGCACGGCATTGGCGCGCGTGAGGTTCCAGCGCATGCCCGACCCCTTCATCCGCTCTTGCATCACGCGGATGTGGGCGCTCTCCACCGCGCCGGACCCGATGGGCCAGCCCGCCGCCCGCAGGGCCGGGTAGTCCATCTGCGTGGCGCGCTTGCGGAAGTAGGCAATCTCGCGCCGGGCGCTGTTCCTTGCTCCTGGTTCGGCTGGCTGGTCGTCCATCGACCCGCTCTCCCTCGCCGACGGTAGCGGGTCGGTCGTCTTCTCGCTTGATCCCGCAGGCGACGCCATGACAGCCAGCCCAGGCACGGCCTCCTCGATGGCCGTGCACGCCGCCAACAGCGCCGCCGGCCCATGGTCGACGAGTTCGTGGCGCTGCGTGGTGTGCCAGGATGCGGGCAAGTTCACCCCGAGGGTCCGCACGGCCTCCTCCAGCACGCCCAGGTGCTCGGCGGCATGGCTGACATCAAGCACGCGCACCGCATCGGGACGATGGACATCGGCGAACGTCTGCACCCATGTCGCGCCATCCCCCACCGTCCCGGCCTCGTGGGCGCTGCCCACGCCACGCCGGTGCATCTCCCCCAGGGCCGCCTGCGTGAACGTCTCCGCGTCGCACACCCGCGCATAGTAGCTCTGCTCCGTCAGCTGAACCACGGGGGCGCCCTGCTTCTCGCTCACCACCGGCGTGCCAATGACCAGATGGCGCATCTCATGCCAGGCGCCGTCCGTGCCGTGCAGCATGGCTCCGTCGACCTCGAACAGCCGGCGCTCCGCCTGCTCCGGCTCGGGGGGCAGCTCCTGTTCGATGCGCTCCACCGTCGCCGCCTCCACGGCCAGCAGGAGCTGGCCCACCTGCTCGGTCACCCGTCGCACCGTACTGGTCGGGACCGTGACCGCGAAGTATCGTTCTAGAAAAGCACTGGCGCGCGCGAAGGGGAGCGTCTGCCCGAGGTCAGCGCTCAACTGGTGCAGGTGGGCTGCCAGGCTCCCCGGCGGCAGCATCAGTTCGTGGTCCAGGGGGAAAAAGCCCCGTCTGGCAGACGGGGCAGACGCCATAGGTCCGTTGGAGGGTGATGGCGTGGTCCCCCACCGTGGTCAGGCGCCGCTCCTGCGCGCCCCGAGCGTGCAGCGCCGTGCCACACTCCGGGCAGGCGGGAACCTGCGTGTCCCCGGCCTGCCAGTGCTGCGCCGCACTCTCGTGCACCAGCGCCGTCACCCCAGCGGCGTACAGGGCGCGCAAGCGCGTCTGCATGGCGTCCTCGATCTCGAGCATCGTGGCCTTGGGATGCTCCTGTCGCCAGGTGGTCAAGTCCGCCACGTGCTCCGCTGCTAGTTGCTCCCAGTTGGTGCTCATTCGCTGTTCTCCTGCTATGCTTCCGATTGTGGGTAGGGTCTTATCCTAGCACAGCGTAGACCCTCTCGTCCATGACCCCTCGGTGGCCTCAGGGCTTTGCAATGAACATGCTCCGCGTGCGAAGACAAGCAGCCGAACGGTCGATCAAACGTGGCGTCTCCTAGCAGTTTGTCGGAGAGAACATTTTCAGCGTTCAGGCAGCCGCTATATACAGCATTGAAGACGAACGGAAACACACTATATTGCGGTATCTTGGTGTACAGTATTGAATTGTCCGACAAACTGCTAGCAGTGTCCCGTCGAATCCCGCGCTCCACCTTGGGCGGTCGTCATTGCCGACGGCTCTTCAATGAAAAGCCCTGCGTGGCCTGCGCACGTCCAGCCTTCCTCGGCGCCACCTCCGGCAAACCACGGCCTCCCGCCATACCACCCAAGCAACACAGCGCCTACTCGGTGCAAAATATTGGCGCGCACTTG
>NZ_JBTSRB010000101.1:0-3202 GCF_054637675.1 Metallibacterium sp. | reverse complement strand
GCTTGGCTGGGCTACGGCTGGGGACGAGTAGGCAGCGGCCGCTGCCTGTTAATATCCGCTACCTGCCGATGACGGGTGATGCCTTGGCAAAACGCATGCGTACCGAATCGGTGCTCACCTTTCATCGGCCCTAGTCACGCGTAGTTCTCGAACTTGGTGTAGCGAAATACTTCTGACTGATCTCGGCGGCATGCGCAAGCCGGCCGGCGAAGATGTTGGTGACGTTGCGTCATAAGCAGCTCCCTCCCGTGATGCCATGATCCACAAACCGACTCATGGCAGCACCCAATTCAGTCTTGTGCGCCAGCCACCGATTAGCGGCAGGACGAACTATGAAGCCCCTCCAGGTTAGCCATGTAGTGGTCGCCCTCCTTGCGTCGTCATTCCAGCGTAGGCCGCAATGAGTTTGATCAGATTCCCGCAAGTACGCGTCGGTGTTCATGCACCACCTCGGCCAGCATGTCGGCCACCACGCGCACGCGCGGTGAAGCGCGCAGCCCGCGTTGGATCACCAGCCAGATGTCCTGCGACACGCACTGCGCGGGCGGCAGGCAGCGTTCCAGCTTCGGCCGCGCATCGGCGATGTAGCAGGGCAGCACGGCCAGACCGAGTCCCTGTTCCGCTGCCTCGAGCTGGCTGAACAGGCTGTTGGTCGTCAGCGCGAAGGCGGCGTCGGGATAGCGCTGCCGCTGCCAGCGTGCCTGCACCAGGTGCTGGATTTCCTCATCCCAGCCGATCCACGGCAATGTTTCCATCGGCGAGCCGCTACGGCCCGATGCGCGCCGCCACTGCATGCCCCGCCGTATGCCCACCAGTCCGCGCCGCGCATACACCGCATACGCCTGCACCCCCAGTTTGCGCACGGTGAGGTTGCCCGTCTCGGGCCGCACCAGGCGCAGGGCGAGGTCAGCATTGCGCCGGTACATGTCCTGCACTGCCGCGCCCGTGACCAGTTCCAGCGTCAGCTTCGGATATTTTGCCACCAGCGCCTTCCAGCGCGGCAGGATCAGCAGGTTAGCCAGCGCCTCGTTGGTGACCAGCCGCACATGCCCCGCGGGCTCGCGCCCGCGGTCGCTGGCTCGTCCGCGCAGTTGCACGATGGCGTCCTCGACCCGCCGCGCCTCGTCGAGCAAGACCTCGCCATCCTCGGTGAGGCGATAGCCGCTGGCATGGCGCACGAACAGCGTCACGCCCAGCGCCTGTTCGAGCAGGGCGATGCGCCGCCCCAGCGTGGAGGCGCTGTTGCCGAGCTGCAGCGCCGCCGCCGACAGGCTGCGCGTGCGCGCCACCGCCAGCAGCACGCGCAGATCGTCCCAGTTCAGGTTTTCCATGGATGCAAAACCGCCTTGCGTGGTTTTCTCTTCACGAGCATAGCGCGCGGCCGAACAATGGCGGCTTCGCAGCACGACGCACAGACCCATCAGCCCATGCACAACGCCAACGATCTCAACCTTGTCCCCGCACGCACCGCCTTGCTGATGATCGAGTTCCAGCGCGAATGGCTCGCCCCGGAGAGCAAGCTGCAAGCCCTGATGGCCGACCGTGATCTGTTTCTGCATTCGCAGCAGCGCGCCGCGGCCCTGCTTGCGCTGGCGCGGCAGCGCGGCTGGAACGTCCTCCATGTCCCCTTCCGCTGCCGCAGCGACTACCGCGATCTGGCACCGACCCCGCACACCCTCGGGCTGCGCGGCGCGATCCCCCGCGCCGGTACTTGGCGCGAAGGCCGCGAAGACTTCGCCCCCGGATTCGAGCCGCACGAGGATGAATTGATCGTTGGCGGGCGCCTGGGCGCCAGCGCCTTTGCGGCTTCCAATCTCGATGCGCTCCTGCGCTTCCACGGCATCGACACCCTGCTGCTGGCCGGCTACGCCCTGCATGTGTGCGTCGAGTCCACGCTGCGTGCCGCGCACGATCTCGGCTACCGCGCCCTCGTGGTCGAGGATGCCTGCGCGGCCTTCACCTCCGCCCAGCGCGCGCATGTCCTGGAACACGTCGTCCATCATTTCGGCGCGAGCGTCACCGTGGGCGAACTCGAAGCCACGCCCCTTTCGCAAATCGACACAGCCGTGTGAACACCACAGGAGTTTCCGATGCAACAAACATCCGAACGCTACCGCCGCGGCTGGGAAATGCTCAAGACCATCGATGGCGAAGCCGGCGAGCACGTGGTCGCCGCCTTGCAGGACATCGCGCCCGATCTGGCGCGCTACATCATCGAGTTTGGCTTCGGTGACGTGTATTCGCGCGGCGTCCTCAAGCTGAAAGAGCGCGAGATTGCCACCGTCGCCGCGCTGGCGGCGCTGGGCAACGCGCAGCCGCAACTGAAAGTGCACCTGCACGGCGCGCTCAACGTCGGCTGCAGCCGCGAGGAACTGGTCGAAGTGCTGATCCAAATGGCTGTGTATGCCGGTTTCCCGGCGGCCTTGAACGGCATCTTCGCGCTGCAGGCGGTGCTGGCAGAGCGCGCTGCCGCCACACCTGCAGGCTGAGCACCTCACTTTACGCATTTCCCGACCAAGGAATTGACATGGATCGCTTCAGTGGAAAAACCGCCGTCGTCACCGGCGGCAACAGCGGCATCGGCCTGGCCATCGCCAATCGGCTGCGGCGGGAAGGCGCCGAGGTGGTGATCAGTGGTCGCAATCGCGTCAGTCTGGATGCTGCCGCGCGCGAACTCGGCGTGCGGGCGATCGAGGCGGACGTCAGCCGCATGGACGACCTCGACCGTTTCTATTCGACGCTCGCGGACACGGTCGGCAAGATCGACCTGCTCTACGCCAACGCCGGCATCTTCGAGCCAAGCCGCTGGTCGAGGTGACCGAGGCGTTCTTCGACCGCCAGTTCGACATCAACGTCAAAGGCCTGTTCTTTACGGCGCAGAAGGCCCTGCCGCACCTGCGCGACGGGGCGGTGGTGGTGCTGACCAGCTCGATGATCCACGACGCCGGCTGGCCGGATTGCAGCGTCTATGCCGCCGGCAAGGCGGCGGTGCGATCCATGGCGCGCAGTTTTTCCGCGGATCTGCTGGCGCGGCGCATCCGGGTCAATGCCTTGAGCCCGGGCGTCACTGCGACGCCGATTCTCGACTGGCCGGGCATGAGCGAGAGCGAGCGTGCCGCGGGGCTTGAAGCGTTGCGCGCGCGCATCCCCGTGGGGCGTCTCGCCAGCCCGGATGAAATCGCCGAGGCCGCGCTGTTTCTCG
>NZ_JBTSRB010000100.1:0-3230 GCF_054637675.1 Metallibacterium sp. | reverse complement strand
GCCGCCGCGCCGGCCAGCGCCCAGGTGAGCCGGCGCCGCCACCACGGCTTGTGCTCGGGCGCGCGGCGCACGTCCATGGTCTCGAACAAGTCCGGGCGCAGGTCGCGGTTCATCGGCACGGGCAGTCCCTGCAGCGCCCACGCAGTGCGGGCCTGCCGCGCACCGTCGCGCGGGGCGCGTACGGCGTCAAGCTGCGAGCCGGATCACAGCTCATGCAAGCTCTCCGCCGGCTCGGCGCGCGCAGCGCGGCGCGCGGGGAAGTGCGCGACGAGAAACACCGCCAGCAGCAGCACGGCCAGCGCGATCCACGTAGCCGCGCCGTACGCCGCCACTTGCGCGCCGGAGAGCAGGGCGAACTGTTGCGCCAGCCAGGGCGTGAACAACAACGCGAGCACCGCTCCTGCCAAACCCAGGATCACCGTGCCGCCCACCACCCCGGTGTACAGGCGGCGCGGACTCGCCCCCAGCGCCTGCCGGATCGCGTCCACCCGCTTGCGCAGCGCCAGGAACAGCCGCAAGAACACGGCCAGTCCGGTCAGGGCGAGCAGCAGGCCGAACCCCGCCACCGCGCCGAACACCATCGCCAGAACCCGCTGCGGGCGGTCGAGTCTGCCCACCACCTGCGTGCTCGACCGGACTCCACTCGGCTCGATGTACGGCGCATCCTTCGCGAAGACGCGTTGCACTGCCGCCAGCAGCGCTTGATCACGTGCAACGGGAATCTCTGGGCGAACAAGGATGTCTCCACCCATGAAACGGAAGGCCGTATCGCCACCCTGCAATGGCTGGATCCAACTCGCCACGGGCGCATGGCCCGGACCGTCCAGTCGCAGCGGCGCAATCACCCCGCGCACGTGCATGACCTGGGGTGGCACATCTGGCAATGCCTCCGTATGTACCACGCGCCCGACGGCGTCCCGCACACTGCCGAACAAGGTCCGCGCCACATCGGCGTCGATCAGGGCCTCGTGGGGATCGGGATTGTGGCGGCTGAAATTGCGCCCGGTCAGCAAGTGCACCTCGCCAACCGGCAGCCAACTCGCCGAGGCGACGAACTTTTGCGTGATGATCCCGGCTTGGCCCACCTCCAACTTCCCAAGACCGTTATGGAAATTGCCATCGCCGTGGCGAAACTGGACGCCGACCACCGGGCCGAAGGCAACGTCCGCGTGCGGCTCGATGCCAGCGATGGCGCGCCGCAGATCCGCAGCCAACACGGCACTCGAGACCGTCTCTGCGAATGCATCCGGATGCATCGAGAAATAGGGCTTGTTGGCCTTCGTCGACAGCAACGTGAGTCGCTGTCCCTGCAGCATGCCCAGATTCTGGTGCGCCATCCGCCATGCGTACTGCATGCCCCAGCCGGCCAGCACCGCGAGCAACGCAGCCAAGGTGAACTCGAGCGCGAGGATCACACCGCCGACCTGCCGCTCGCCGCGTGGGCTGCTGACCCGCAGCGAACCAAACTCCTTCGGGTCAAGCGCCAACAGCACCCCATGGACCAGCACCTCGATCAAGACCACCACCACGATCAACACAAGCGCCGGGACCAACAGGTGGGGCCAATGCAGAACTCGCCCGACACGCCCCCATGGTGAGAACATCAGCATGAACCGGCCGATGGCAGCGATCGCGCGTTGCATAGCCGCCAGGGCCGCTCCGAGCAGCGCGCCGCTGACCACCAGTGTCACCAGTGCCCCCAGCAGCGCGCGATACAGCACACGCCGCATCTGCCAGGCGCGCGTCGCACCCAGGGTGCGCTCGATGGCATGCACCGTGCGGCGCCGCCAGGCCTCGAGAAAGTTCACTGCCACCAGATTGACCAGCGTCAGCAGCAGTGCCGCGCCGGCGAGATCCAGATAGAGCCCAAGCTTGTGCATTGTGGTGGCCACGGCTCCAGGCTCGGCGGAAAACGGCTGGCTGAAGACCAGGCCGCGGCTGCCATTGCCCTTGACCGTTTCCGGCAGGCTGCGCCAGGCCATGTCCAGATCGTGCCGGATTTCCGCATCCGGTAGGTTCGCGGGAACGCTGAGTAATGCCGTCAAACCGATCGGGAACGGAAGTGGCACCCACGCCACCGGCCCATGCGCAAAGCGCTCTTCGGACGCATGGAGCCCGGAGAATGCGTTGCTGATGACGCCGATGACATGCGCATGCAATGGCCCACCGGAAAAACCACCGCCGACGTGGACGATCAGCTCATGGTTGATCGCCGCCTGCGCACTGCCAAACAACGCATCCGCGCAGCGGCGATTGATCACGATCACGGGCGCCTTCGCGCGTTCCTCGGCCGGGGAGATCAAACGTCCGAGCACATGATCCAGATCCACAGCCTGGAAGTACCTTCCACCGACCATATCCAGCGCGACGTCATGCTGCTTCGAACCGTCCGGCAAAGCGAGCCTGGAGAACTCTGGCGGATTGTCCATTGATGTCGCGACCGCAAACGAGCGCGGCAAACGTTGCTCCAACTGATCGACGAGCTCGGCGCTAACCGCATAATTCACGCCGCTCGTCATTTGAACACCGAGCGTGAAATAGCGCCGTTGCGACGAAGCGCCTGTGATGTGGCTGCCTGCCATCCCTTGCAGGAGCGTGTAGCAAAAGACCGTCGCCGCCAGGGCAACGCTCAGCATCAGATACGCAGCGATTCTTCTCTTCACTTGATTCGCCCCGAACCGCAACCATCGAAATGGCTCGCCATGCGCAGGACCGGCTCGGGATGCGGCTTGCAGAGCATCAGCGCGCGCGCCAGTCGCGGCAACATCTCTCGCAAACGGAACTTGCGGGTGTAGCGGTCGCCGCCGCCGCAATGCGTGGCGTGTAGTGGGCGAACCACAGGAAGGCAAACAAGGTCGCGACCAGCGCCGCCGCCATGGCGGCCATCAGCCAGTGCGCCAGCGGCGTGTTGATCAGGATGCGCCCCAGCAGCGCCTGACGCTGCGCTTCCAGCGCCTCGGGTCTGAACAGCCGGTGCCCCTCTGCCGTACTCGCCGCACTCATCCGAGAGTCCCTGCGCAAGTGGTCGTGCAGGGCCATTTACCCCACCCATTCGGCTACAAAACAACTACCCAAAGCCCTACGATTGCGTGAGATTGATGAACCAGCGATGCCATAAGCACGTGACTCACAGCTCATGCAAGCTCGCCGCCGGCTCGGCGCGCGCGGCGCGGCGCGCAGGGAAGTGCGCCACAAGGAACACCGCCAACAGCAGTACGGCCAGCGCGATC
>NZ_JBTSRB010000099.1:0-3404 GCF_054637675.1 Metallibacterium sp. | reverse complement strand
GGCGCGACGAATGCGGGCGAGGCGAGCAGCAATCCGCTCAACAGCAGGGGGATCAGGATGCGCATCGGGTTTCTGCTCGACCAAACGAACGCAGCGGCATGGGTACGCGGGTGCTGAGTGTGAGAGCAAACGACTCCGCGGATCGAGTCAACATACGAGATGCTCACGATTGTTCCGCGCTGCGATCACGGCGTGCGGCGCCGCTGGTTACTCGCAGGCTGGTGTCGCGTTTCAGTGTGCGCTGTGCTGCGCGCGCAGGTGTCGCGCATGACGCTGATCGTGCGCGCGATGTAATCGGCCTGCTCGGTGACCTCCCAACCCGGATGCCGGTACAAATCCTCCTGATTCAGGGTGCACAGGTACAGCGCGGGCATATGCTGGCAGGCCTGCTCCATTGCCGCGCGCCCACTATCGGTAAATCCAGGCACCGACGATTTCCGCATCGACCGTGTCATGCGGCGGCGCGATGTGCAGCGTGGCGTTGTCGTGCCTGTCGTTCACGCTGACGCCTCAACCACGGTGCGGAATGCCTCACGCGCGGCGTTGAGCGTGACCTCGATTTCAGCATTGCCATGCGCGGCCGAGATGAAGCCGGCCTCGAACGCGCTGGGCGCGAGGTACACGCCGCGCGCAAGCATGGCGCGGAAAAAGCGCTGGAATGCCGCGACATCGCAGGCTGTCGCCTGCGCGTAGCTGCGCACCGGGCCGACGCTGAAAAACAGACCGAACATGCCCGGCACATGATTGGTGGTGAATGCCACGCCAGCCGCGCTCGCGGCCTGCTCCAGCCCTGCGCACAGCATCGCGGTGCGCTGCTCCAGCGCGGCATGGAAACCGGGCGTGGAAACCAGCTCCAGCATCGCCAGTCCCGCGGCCATCGCCACCGGGTTGCCGCTGAGCGTGCCGGCCTGATAGATCGGCCCGGACGGCGCGATTTGCTGCATCAATTCGCGCTTGCCGCCGTAAGCACCCACCGGCATGCCGCCGCCGATGATCTTGCCCAGCGTGGTGAGATCGGGCGTGATGCCGTACAACTGCTGTGCACCTCCGGGCGCGACGCGAAAGCCGGTCATCACTTCGTCGAAGATCAGCAGCGCGCCGTGCGCGCTGCACAGCTCGCGGAGCGCCTGCAGAAAACCGGGTTGCGGCGGGATGCAGTTCATGTTGCCGGCGATGGGCTCGACGATCACGCATGCGATCTGATCCCCGCGCTCGGCGAACAGCGCGCGCGCGGCGTCTGCGTCGTTGTAGGGCAGGGTCAAGGTGAGATCGGCCAGCGCCTTCGGTACGCCCGGCGAGGACGGCACGCCGAAGGTCAACGCCCCCGAGCCGGCTTTCACCAGAAAGCTGTCGCCGACACCGTGATAGCCGCCCTCGAACTTGACCACGATGTCGCGATGGGTTGCGCCGCGCGCCAGCCGGATCGCGGCCATGGTCGCCTCGGTACCCGAGTTGACCATGCGCAGCATTTCGATCGACGGCACCAGGCGCGTGATGGCCTCCGCCATGCTGACCTCGGCCGGGCAGGGTGTACCAAATGACAGCCCATCCTGGATCGCGCATTGTACCGCGGCGCGTACGTGCGCGTGGTTGTGGCCGGCGATCATCGGCCCCCAGGAGCCGACATAGTCGAGATAGCGCTTGCCCTCGACATCCCACAGATACGCGCCGTCGGCGCGGGCGGTGAAAAACGGCTCGCCGCCCACTGATTTGAACGCGCGCACCGGCGAGTTGACGCCGCCGGGCAACAGCTCGCTGGCGCGTTGAAATAGTTCGTGATTGCTGCTCATGGCTTGGGCATCGATGAAGTGAACAAATCGCTATAGCGGCGCGCAGCGGCTTCGCTGTCGGGCGCGGCAAACACGCCCGAAATCACGGCGAGAAAATCCGCGCCGGCCGCGATCAACGCTGCGCCATTGTCGGGCGTGATGCCGCCGATCGCTACCAGCGGCAGGCCAAGGTGACGCGCTTCACGCAGCAGTTGCGGATGCGCACGCCGTGCCTGCGGTTTGCTCGGCGACGGATAAAACGCGCCAAAAGCGAGGTAATTCGCACCTTGCGCCGCGGCTGCGCGCGCGCGCGCAAGATCGTCGTAACAGGACACGCCGATGATCGCCTGCGCGCCCAGTGTGTGGCGCGCGCTCAGCAAGTCGGCATCGTGCTCGCCGAGGTGCACGCCATGAGCCCCCACTGCTCGCGCCAAGTCGACATCGTCGTTGATGATGCACAGCGCCGCGTGCGCGTTGCAGATTTCCATCAGTGCCGCGGCCTCGGCCTGGCGCCGCATCGCATCGCCGGACTTGTCTCGATATTGCAGCACGGTTGCGCCACCGCGCAGCGCGGCAACAGCACGCGCCAGCAGATCGGCGTGCGTGCCATCGGTGATCGCGTACAAGCCGCGTCGGTCCGCCAGTAGCGCTGGCGTCATGCGCGCATGCTGGGTATGGAGACGCGCCGAAGTTCTGCGACAATCGCGCGTTCGCCATCAACCACTGCACCGATCATGTCCGCAACTCCGCGCAAGTTCATGTGTGTCGTCTGTGGCTACATCTACGACGAGGCGCTAGGCATTCCCGAAGAAGGCATCGAGCCCGGCACGCGCTTCGAGGACATTCCCGACGCATGGACTTGCCCCGACTGCGGGGCTACCAAGGCCGACTTCGAGCTTGTAGAAATCGACTGAGCAACGCCGCGCTGAGCACCCGCGCCATCACTGCACCGTGCCGTAGCGGCCCTCGATATGCAACTGCGCGCCTTCGCGCACGCCAAGGCGCTGCGCGGTGCCCGCGGCCAGTTCCAGCACGTACCGCGCCGGTTTGTTGCTCGGATAAACCTTGCACGGATCATTGACGCAGGGCAGCGCGTCGAGCTGCATCGCCACCAGCTTATGCCGCGCATCGAAAAACAGAATATCCAGCGGAATCTTGGTGTTCTTCATCCAGAACCAGCGTGGCTCGGCGTGCTGGAATACAAACAGCATCGCGCTGTCGACAGGCATCGTGGTGCGATCCATCAAACCGTAGGCGCGGCTCTCGTTCGTCGTCGCAACTTGCGTGGTGAAGCGCGTGTGCGCCAACGTCACCGTGACCACGGGCAGCGGCTTGCGCGGCGGTGAAAGTTTTTCCTGCGCCTGTGCTAGCGGTCCTGCTGCCACCAGCGTCATGGTGGCGATCAGGGCCAACATCATATGTTGCGTGCGATTCATGGGTGAACTCCGTGCATCTATGCGAGCCGGGAGTCTATGCCGCGTTGCGCGGCTGTTGCCAGCGCCAGTGAGCCTGCCGGTTACCCATGGGGGGTTGTGTAGGCTTGACGGGTAGGGTCGCGGTTCTGTGCGGTTCTGTGCGGGGTGTGGGTTGTGAAGCGCGGCTGTGGGTGGAGAAGTGGGCGCGGAGGGAGTTGAC
>NZ_JBTSRB010000098.1:2836-3446 GCF_054637675.1 Metallibacterium sp. | reverse complement strand
GCCAGCCGCATTGGTGACGCCTTCGCGACGCACGTCCAGCAAGTGGGCGATGAGCTGATGCGTCATCACCAGCTCTTTGGAATGCGCCCGGTCCAGGCTGAGCAGCAGCAAACGGCACAGCCGCTGATCCAGCGTATGGCGGAGATTGCATACGGATGTTTGCGCGATCTGGGTGATGAGGGCCTGGGTAAAGCGCAGCAGCAGGTGCGGCACGGGGCCACCGCGGTCGAACGCCTGCATCAGCACCTTCGCATTGAGCCGAATCACCTGGCCGTCGCATTGCGCGACGGCACGGCTCGGCGTTGATTTGGCTCCCATGAAAAGCGAAATGCCAACGATGCCTTCGCGCCCGACGACCGCGATTTCGGCCGAGGCGCCGTCCTCCATCACGTACAGCAGCGAGATGATCGACGTGGTCGGAAAGTACACATGGGTCAACCGATTGCCGGGCTGATAGAGCACCTCGCCATGATGTATGTCCACAGGTTCCAGATGCGGCAACCAGCGCGCCAACTCGGCATCGGGCAGCGCCGCAAGAAGTTCGTTTTGCCGCGGATCAACGGTTTTGCCGCGCGGGGGGGGGGGGGGGGGATACGGCCATGCGCATCTC
>NZ_JBTSRB010000098.1:0-2826 GCF_054637675.1 Metallibacterium sp. | reverse complement strand
CCCCCCCCCCCCCCCCCCCACCGCCATGCTCATCTCCAACGCAACGCGAGCTGCGAGGTCACCACGACAGTGACCGACAAGCGGGAACGCGCGCGGAAAATGCAAGCCCGTGCCGGGCGCGGTAGCAGGATGGCACTGCGAGAGTCGCCATCGCTCATCGCAAGGCTACGCGCTTTCACCAAGGAAGTTCTGATCAAAGTCCTTGTTCGTCATTCCGGCGAAAGCCGAAAGCGCTTTACAACAGCGAAGCTGGTCATCCAGTCTCTTCAATATCTTGCAAAAGCCTTGGATGACCCGCTGCGCGGTTATAAAGCGCCTCCGGCCTGCGCCGGGATGACGGCTTGTTCAGATGGTCTAAGGCGCCGCGAACATCCAGCGCAGTGTCTCGCGCAGCGGGATGCCGCCCGGTGCATCGTCCAGCACGGCGCGCAGGCGCGCATCGCTGCCGCGCAGGCGCGCGATCTCGTTGCCGCGCACGAAGGCCGGATTGACGCGCACGCCGATCGCATAGCCCGCGATGTGCTGCATCAACTGCAGCACTTCGTCCAACGTGGTGAGCCGGCCCGAGCACACGTTGAGCGTCCGGCCGATGGCGGCGGGCGTCTGCACCAGCTTGCGATAACAGCGCGCCACCTCGCGCACGTCGCTGAAATCGCGCGCCACGTGGGTGTTGCCCAGCTCGATGACGCGCGCCCCGTGGCGGAAGTGGCCGACGATCTTGGGCAGCAGGAAGTCCTCGCTCTGGCCCACGCCGGTGTAGTTGAACGGCCGCGCCAGAATGATCGGCAGGCGCGTCATCCACAGCCGCGCCATGTGCTCCATGGCCAGCTTGCTCACCGCGTAATCGTTGGCCGGCTGCGGCGCCATGGACTCGTCCAGCACCTCGGCGCCGAGATTGCCGTAGACGTTGCCGCTGCTGGCCAGCAGCACCGCGCGCGGCGGCGCGGCGCACTGCGCCAGGGCTTCGAGCAGGTTGCGCGTGGCGATCAGGTTGGTCTGATACAGCGCGGCGGCATCGCCGTGCGCCACCTGCGCGATGCCGGCCAGATGCACGACCACGGCCGGCAGCAGCGGCGCCAAGGCACGCAGGGTGGCGTCGCGATCGCGCAGGTCCAGCGCGATTTCATCCTCGCCGACGGCGCCGTCCTGCACCACACCCAGCACGCGATAGCCGGCCTGCGCCAGTTCCGCGCGCAGGTAGCGTCCGGTGAAACCGCGGCTGCCGGTGAGCAGCGCCAGCGGCGACGTATTTTCAGAAACCATGGGCGCATTCAGCCATGGGCGGCGTACCGCGCGTCAGGCATGCGCGTGGTCGACGCGACATCTCAAAACGAGCGGTCATGCTCGACGCGCACCAGATCGGCCTGCACCATCGTGCGGCACAGATCCTCCAGAGAAGTGCGCGCTTCCCAGCCCAATTCGGTGCGCGCCTTGCCCGCATCGCCGATCAGCATTTCGACCTCGGCGGGGCGGTAGAAGCGCGGGTTGATGCGCACGCGCACCTGGCCCTTGGCGTCCACGCCGACCTCGTCGATGCCCTGCCCCTGCCAGTGCAGCGGCAAGTCCACCACGGCGAAGGCGAGGTTGACGAAATCGCGCACCGATTCGGTGCGCCCGGTGGCCAGCACGTAGGTGTCGGGATGATCGGTCTGCAGCATGCGCCACATGCCTTCGACGTATTCCTCGGCGTAGCCCCAGTCGCGGCGCGCGTCGAGGTTGCCCAGCTCCAGCAGCTCCTGGCGCCCGCGCACGATGCGCGCCGCGGCGTCGGTGATCTTGCGCGTGACGAACTCGCGTCCGCGCAGCGGCGATTCGTGATTGAACAGGATGCCGCTGGCACCGAAAATGTCGTAGGACTCGCGGTAATTCACCGTCATCCAGTGCGCGTAGAGCTTGGCCACGCCATACGGGCTGCGCGGCCAGAACGGCGTGCGCTCGCTCTGCGGCACCGCCTGCACCTTGCCGAACATCTCCGAGGTGGAAGCCTGATAGAAGCGCGTCTTGCGGTTGACCATGCGGATGGCCTCGAGCAGGAACAGCGCACCCACGCCGGTGATCTGCGCCGTGGTCGCCGGCTGATCGAAGGACACGCCGACGAAACTCTGCGCGGCGAGGTTGTACACCTCGTCCGGCTGCGCCTGTTCGATCAGGCGAATGCTGGTGCCCTGATCGGTGAGGTCGTACTCGACCAGCTCCAGATTGGCGTGCTCGGCGATGCCCAGCTCCTGGATGCGCCACTGATTGACCGAACTGGTGCGGCGATACGTGCCGAACACCTTGTAGCCCTTGTTCAACAGCAGGCGAGCCAGATAAGCCCCGTCCTGCCCGGTGATGCCGGTGATGACTGCGCGTTTCACGTGGGTCGACCTTGCGAGTGAATGCGCGGAATCTTGGCACACTCCACGCACGTGGCCAAAGCTTGATCAATGCGTCGCGCGCGGCAAGCGCGACAAGGCCTTGGCGGGCTTCATCATCAGCTTGTCCACAGGAAACCCGATGCGCGCTGTGGACAAGGCGCGCAGTGCTGCAGGCTCCATTCCCGCCGAGGGACGACCAACCGGCGCGCGGGGCGCGGGGGTGACCTTGTCTTTCGTCATCCCCGCGCAGAGCCTGCCCCCGCGAAGGCGGGGGCGGGAAGCGCTTCTAAACAGCGAAGCTGGTCATCCAGTGCCGTCACCGCACGGTTTCTCGTTCTGGACCCACCGCTGTCGTGAAGAGCGATTCCCGCCTTCGCGGGAATGACGATGGGCGGGAATGACGATGGGGCGGGAATGACGATGGGGCGGGAATGACGAGAAGCGGGAGCGTGGGAATGACGAGAAGCGG
>NZ_JBTSRB010000097.1:0-3695 GCF_054637675.1 Metallibacterium sp. | reverse complement strand
GGGGGCGGCCCTGTACCACCCACCAATAATCAGTTCGAGCACAGCAACAGCAACGAGCAGGGATACGCCAAGCCCGATACGCGCCGCGTGGTCGTGTCACCGCTGGCGGTGAACCCCGCCAAGACCCTGATGCACGCAATGGCGCATTGCCGCACCTGCCAAATTCGCTTCACCACTGCGTCGCGAGCAGGGTGCAAATGCGGCTGAGCCCGTAGACGTCCTTGGTATCCGACTCTTCCGCGGGCGAGTGCGAGTACTTGGTCGGCCAGCCGAGCGCCACGGCGTTGCTGCCGTAGCGCGTGTACACCGCGGCGTCGTTGCCACCCCCGGTCACGCCGTACTGCACGGGGATGTGGTTCGCGCGGGCCAGGGCGACGACCCGCGCCACGTCGGCGGGCGGATCGACGTGGGACAGGTCGACCGCGCGCACCACGAAGCCTTTCCCGAGGGGGGTATCACCGTATCGCTGCGTCTCCAGAGGCGACTGGCTGCTGACAAACATGTCGACGGCGAACACGACATCCGGTTCCCGCCCGAGCTTGGCCACGCGCGCCGCGTAGGCCGCCGCGCCTTCCAGACCCACCTCTTCGCGCGTCGTCCACAGGAAGGTCACCTGGTGGCCGGGATACTTGCGGGCAAAATCAGGACCCAGCGCGCGAACGGCCTCGATCAGCGCCGTATCGCCGACGCGGTCATCGATGCTGCGGATCTGGAAGTGCGATCCGAGCAGCGGCCGGTAGGTTTTCGGAATCGTCAGGAAATCGCCCACGCGGATGCCGAGCTGCTCGGTCGCGGCGCGCGAGTCGGTGCCCACATAGGCATCAGCCGACGCGTTCAGCGTGCTCAACGCCGGCGGCCACTTGAAGCCCGGCCGATCCCAGCCGGAGGGCAGCCCCAGCACCGCGCCGATGCTGCGCCCATCGGGCAGGTGCACCAGCATCACGTGGCCGAGGTAGTAGCGGCCATAAAACCCGCCGAGTTCGCGCACGACCAGCTGGCCGTCTTGCTTGATATGTGTGACCTGGTAGCCGATCTCGTCCATGTGCGCATCGAACAGGATCGTCGGCACATGCACGCCCGGCAGCGCATGACCGAGATGCAGCACGAGATTGCCGGCCGGATCGACGTGCGTCAGCCGCCGCGCCCAGGCGGGCAGCCGGCTGCGGATGGCCACGCGGGTGCCCTGCTCATGGCCGCTCGCGCCGTACGCGGTGGTCATCGTCTCGAGCGTTTTCAACACCTGCGCATGCGGCGCGGTGGCGTGATCGAGCAACGGCATGCCGGTGCCCGCGGCCGGTGTCCGCGCGGCATCGAAGGGGTCGTTCGCCGCGCTCATGGCGGTCACCGGTTCGCCGATGTAGTCCTCGAGCAGGCGCGTCAGCTGGCGCAGGTCCGCCCGCGAGAACGTCTCGGCCGGCGTCACCGGATAGAGCGTCGGCACGCCGAGCAGGGCGAAACGCTGCGGCAGCGCGGGCTTGTCGCCGAAGCCGCCGATCACCGGTGGCTTGGCGGCGACGGTTCGCGCCGCGATGTGGTGCGCGAGCGCCAGCGACTGCAATGTCTGGGGCAGGCGCGTCGCGCCCGCGGCCGTCGTCCCGATGACCACTCCGTCGCCGGGCTGCAGGCCTGAAATCGTCCCGCCCGCGGCGGGCGCCTGCGGGTCGATCCGTCCCACGAAGATCATTTCATCGACGGGCAGTTCGGTCAGCAGCCGCGCCAGGCCCCGCCCTCCGAGCCATTGCTGGGTTACGAAGGCGATGGTCGTGGTTCCGCGGGCCCGCGCGTGCGTGAGCCCCTGCGCGGCCTCGAGCAGCGCCTCCCAGCCGAAGCGGTCGCCCGCCGCGGCACCCGCTTCGTCGTCGGCACCGATCGTCATCGGCGGCTGCGCCAGACGCACCGGATCGAGAATGTCGGCGCCGGCGGCGCGGGCTTCGGCTGCCGAGTTCGCGCCGATGTCCAGATACAGATTGTCGATGTGCGACATCGAGGGCGGGTCCAGCCGGCCCGGCGCCAGATGGATGCTGAGCCCGGCAAATCCGCCGTTCAACAGCCCCTTCGACGTGACGACGTACGCCGGTTGCGCGAAGCTCAGCGTGTCGAACACGGGGTTCGGCTCGTGCTGCGGCAGACGCTGTACGCGCAGATAGCCCTGCGCGGTGATGCCGCTGACGACGTAGCCCGGCTGATCGATGGCGGCGACGATGAGACGATGGGGCGAGCCGCTTCCGACCGTGACCCAGACGTCCCCGAGGTTGTCGGTGTGCGGATGCAGCGCGCCAAGCTGGTGCGCGATCGCGGCCGTGAGCTGCTGTTCGTAGCCGGACACCGCCACGATCCGGCTCAGCACGGCGAAATTCGGCGGCGTGCTCGCGAACACTGGGGCGATCATGCTGCCCGCGACGGCGGCCGCGACGATGATTCGTGCAATGGCTTTCATATTGACTCCCCGCGGACCCCAAGAGTGGGTAGGCCTTTTGCGGCGATTATGGATTACCCGTACCGGCACGCGGCTCAGCCGATGCGCCGACCCAAGTGGATTGTACGGCGGGTCTGCCGCCCTTCGCCGGCTCTATCAGTGCGCGTGAGCCTTACAGGGCCATGCGCGCCGCCGCACTGCTGCAAGTGGCCTCGTCTTTATCTGATGGGACTGGGCATTGCGCTGCGCGCCACCGCCATCGCCCAACTGGGACGGTTCCGCACGCCCAACGTGGCCGTCCTCGCGGATCATCGGATCGTGGAGCGCGGGCTGTATCGTCACATCCGTCACCCATCCTATCTGGGCGCGCTGCTTGTATTCCTTGGCTTCAGCCTTGCGCTCGTCAATTGGCTCAGCCTCGTCGTGATCATGGGGATCTTTGCTGCCGATCTATTTCAATCGCATCCACGAGGAGGAAGCTGCGCTTACGGCTGCATTCGGTGCAGACCTGCCGAGCATATTGTCAGCGTACGAAGCATCTGCTCCCGGGTGTCTGGTGAGCGGGATCAGCGCGGTGAACCATCCGGCAGCACGGACGGAAAACATCCAAGTGGCCTGGTGCGACGCTTTGGTCGGCAGTGCCTTTGCCGTCATCATGTAGGTGATCGGCGATGTCGATGTACCGTGCGGCATGGCTGACCTGATCAGGGCGCTGAAGGGTGCCAGCCTTCGGCACGCGCTTCGCTGAATTGGCGAGGTGATGCCTCGGACAGCCTCATGAATACGGCGGGAGGAATGATTGATGCGAGCATGGATACGATGAATGTTGCTAGGCCACGAGGGACTGCGCGCGGGCTGGCGGGTTCTGATCTTCCTGGTTTGCGGAACG
Source organism: Metallibacterium sp. (assembly GCF_054637675.1). Lineage (NCBI taxonomy): Bacteria > Pseudomonadati > Pseudomonadota > Gammaproteobacteria > Lysobacterales > Rhodanobacteraceae > Metallibacterium > Metallibacterium sp. Next base: position 390 of record NZ_JBTSRB010000097.1, on the reverse strand, counting down.
ATCCTGCTCGGGATCTTGCGCCTTCTTTTGAACCATGCGCTGATGACGCTGGCGCCAGGGTTTTTCGCATCTCTGAAGTCGGGCGGCAAGGCGCTGCTGACGCCAGCATTCGCGATGTTGAACGATGGTTTCCTGTTGCTGGTGTACTTGCTGGTTCTTGCCGGCATGGCGCGGCTCGAACGACGGCGCTTCACGAGCTTTGGCTTGAATGGATCACGCGCTTGGCGGCACGGCTTGTCTGGGCTGTTCTGGGGCTTCGTGATGCTAAGAGATCGTTAACAAATTAAGTGTGCACTTCTATGCAGGCTTGATGGTGTAGTTCCAGTCGCCGTGGAAGGCGTTGCGGTCGATGGGAATGGCGGCGAAGTCGGCGTCCGAGACACCCACCCC
>NZ_JBTSRB010000096.1:0-3753 GCF_054637675.1 Metallibacterium sp. | reverse complement strand
GCATCGCGGTGCCGGCGGTGAAAGGCTCGGTCCAGGCGATCCTGCTGCAAATGGCGGCGGAGCAGCAGTTCGGCCGCTATGATGCGCTCGATCATCTGACGCTGTCGCGCTCGCGTCCCGATGCGATAGTGGCGATGCTGTCGCAGGGCGGCGATGTGGACAGCGATTTCAGCGCCCCGCCCTATCAGTACGAGGCGTTGCAGCATCCCGGCATTCATGCGGCGACCGATTCGCCGCGGATTTTCGGCGGCCCGCTGTCGAACGGCATCGTCTATCTGACCGAACGCTTTCACGATACCAGCCCGGAGCTGGTCGCGGTGCTGAACACGGCGCTGCGCGAGGCGCTGGCGCTGGTGGATCAGGACCGCGCCGCGGCGGCGCAGATGTATTTTGACGTGACGCAGGAAAAGCTCAGCGTGGCGACCATTCTGGCGACCCCGCAGGCGCCGGGCACCAGTTTCACCGCCACTCCGCAGGGCACCATGCGGTTCGCCGGCTTCATGCACCGCACCGGCGTGACCGCCAGTGTGCCGGCGTCCTGGCAGGATGTGTTCTTTCCGCTCGCCTATGACCTGCCGGGGAGCTGACATGGCGGATGCGGATGCCCCCGACCCGGCGCCGCTGCTTCAGGTCGCGGGGGTGACGCTGCGCTACAAGACCGATCGCTTGCAGGTCACGGCGACCTACCGGGTGGACATGGCGGTCCGGCAGTCCGATCGGCTCGTGCTGCTGGGTCCGTCGGGCTGCGGCAAATCCAGCCTGCTGAAGGCGATCGGCGGCTATCTGGCGCCGGTGGAGGGGCATATCACCCTCAAAGGCCGGCCGATCGACCGCCCCGGCCCGGACCGGATGATGGTGTTTCAGGAATTCGACCAGTTGCTGCCGTGGAAAACAGTGCGGCAGAACGTGATGTTCCCGCTGCTGCGCACCGGCCTCAGCCGCGCCGCGGTCGCCGCTCGGGCCGATGCGTATCTGGCCAGGGTGCGGCTCACGCCCTTCGCCGACAGCTACCCGCACACCCTCTCGGGCGGCATGAAGCAGCGTGTCGCCATCGCCCGCGGCATGGCGATGCAGCCGGACGTGCTGCTGATGGACGAACCCTTCGCCGCGCTGGACGCGCTGACCCGCCAGCAGATGCAGGAGGAATTGTTGCAGTTGTGGGCGGACACCCGCTTTACCGTCATTTTCGTCACCCATTCCATCGCCGAGGCGGTGCGGATCGGCACCCGCATCCTGCTGCTGACGCCGCATCCGGGGCGGGTGAAGGCGGCGTTTGATGACGTGGCGGCGGCCGATCCGAAGGCGCTGGAGCGCCAGATCAGCGATCTGCTGTTCGCCGGCACCCCGGCCGCCGCCGCGCCATGACCCGCCCGGTCCCCCCGCCTGCGCCGGACGCGGCCTTCGCCGTGGTGGAGCGCCCGCTTGGCCGCGCCGGGCGGCTGTATCAGTCGGAGCTGGTGCGCACCGTGATCGTGGTGGTGGTGCTGGCGCTGGCCTGGCAGGGCTATGGCCTTTATCTGAACAACCCGCTGCTGTTTCCGACACTGAGCGACACCGCCCGGTCGGTCTGGCAGGAGACGCTGTCGGGCGAATTGCCGGCGCGCACGGCCACCTCGCTGGCGACGCTGCTGAGCGGCTATGCGATCGGCTTCGTGCTGGCGGTGCTGCTGTCGGGGCTGGCGATGAGCGGGCTGCTGGCGCGCAGCTTTCTGACCACTGTCACCGCGATGCTGAACCCGCTGCCGGCGATCGCACTGCTGCCGCTGGCGCTGGTGTGGTTCGGGCTGGGCAGCTCCAGCATCCTGTTCGTGCTGGTGCATTCGGTGCTGTGGCCGCTGGCGCTGAACCTGACCACCGGGTTCCGCGCGGTGCCGGTGGTGATGGGCATGGTGGGGCGCAATTACGGGCTGACCGGCTGGCGCTATGCGCTGCATATCCTGGTGCCGGCGGCCTTCCCCAGCATCCTGTCCGGCCTCAAGATCGGCTGGGCGTTTGCGTGGCGGACGCTGCTGGCGGCCGAGCTCGTGTTCGGCGTCAGTTCCGGCAGCGGCGGCATCGGCTGGTTCATCTATGAGCGCAAGAACGAGCTTGATATTCCGGCCGTGTTCGCGGGCCTGCTGACGGTGATTATCATCGGCCTGCTGGTGGAACATCTGGTGTTCCGTGTCATCGAGGCGCGCACCGTCCGGCGCTGGGGGATGCAGAGTTGAGCATGGCCGATTGGGCAGAGAGACTCTGTCTCGTTGGAGTCTGGCACTACAGTTGCATTTCCTGACGGGTTCTGGATCAATGGGCAGCCATGGTTCAGAACCTGATGACTGGTGGCGCATCGATTGAGGACACCCTGGCGCTGTGGGCGTCGTCGTTACGGGAGGCGAAGCGCCGCAGCCGCCCGCTGTTCACGCAAGATCGTGCAGCGGCACCGGCAGGTCAATTCCTCGATGCTGTGCCGGGCAACGAGCCCCGCAAGACGGGCTGGATGCGCGCTGAGGCAGCGGGCGATGGCGGGCCCTGGCGACAACAGGCCTGGCCGGGTCGCGGACGATGGGATGCCGGCGCTCTGCGCGACATCGTCCGCGGCCACGCCGCCGAGCATCCGGGCGATGACGGCGCGATCCTGGTGATTGATGAAACGGGCTTTCTCAGGCAGGGCAAAGCCTCGTGCGGCGTGGGACGGCAATGCACGGGGCCGGCTGGCAGGATCAGCAACCGCCGGATCGGGGTGTTCGCATCCTGTGTGCCGGGCAAGGGCCACGCCTTTATCGACCGTGCGCTCTGCCTGCCCAAAGCCCGGACGCCTGATCCGGACCGGCTGACAGCCGCCGATGTGCCGGAGATTGTGGCGTTTGCCACCAGGCCGAGGCTGGCGGTGGGCATGGTCGCGGGGGCGATCGCGGCCGGTGTTCCGTTCGCCTGGGTGGCCGCCGGCAGCGTGTCTGGCGCAGGCGAACCCGGGGCGGCGCTGCGCCGTGCCGGCAAAGGCTGCGTCCTGGGCGTCAACGCCAACCACTGGTTCGGGTCATGGAACGCCGGGATCGTTGTCGCAGGCGAAGCCAAAGACATTGCCGGGGCTCTGCCCGCCGGGTTCTGGAAGCGCCTGCCGGCCGGTCATGGCACGAAGGGGGAGCGGCTCTGTGACCGGGCTTGCTGCCCGCTGGCCGATCCCGATGCTGCCGAATTCGACGCCCCGGTTCCAGGCCTGTGGACCCGCGGCATGCTGATCCGGCGCAGCCTCGCCGATGGCGAACTCGCCTGCTTCACCCCCTGGTGCCCCGGAGGAACTCCCATCGAGACGCTGGTCCGGGTCGAGGGCGCACGCTGGCGTGTCGGGGAAGGCTTCGGGACCGCCAGGAACGAACCCGGCCTCGACCATAGCGAAAGCCGCTCCTGGCATGGCCGGCACCGGCACGTCTCCCCCGTCATGCCCGCCTGTGCCGTCATGACAACTGTCCGATACCAGGCCAGCGCCATGACGCCGAAAAAACCGTCGCCACCATCGCGGCAACGCTTGTCCGGTGGTCGGTTCAGGAAATCCGGCGTCTCGCACTGAAGCTCGCACCACGCCGAATCCCAACCTCATTTATCCCAACCTCATTTATCCCAACCTCATTTATCCCAACCTCATTTATCCCAACCTCATTTATCATCGCATGGTCCAGGTTCCGCCGGGCACACCAGGCAGAAGCACGGCGATCCCACCTTAAATTAAAAATGCAACTGTAGTGCTAGACGGCAATGACACCGTTTCAATCG
>NZ_JBTSRB010000095.1:0-4224 GCF_054637675.1 Metallibacterium sp. | reverse complement strand
GCGTGGTCGAGGACACCGTGCCGCTGGACAACTGCTCGGTCTGCTGCACGGCGATGCGCTGGCCCAGCGTGTCGTACAGCGAGGTGTCGGTCGCCGGGGTGTAGCCCGTGGTCGAACTGCTGCCCGCGGTGGCCTGCTCCAGATAGCCATCGCGCTTGAGATAGCTGACCGTGTAGTTGGCCGTGAACTGGTTGGGCACGGTGTAGCTGTAGCCGGTCAGGTTGCCCTCGGCGTCGTAGCTCTGATTCGTCGTCGCACTGGCCAGGCTGAGCTGGCCGAAGAAGGCACTGCCCGGCGCCGGCAGCGGGCTCGGCACCGTCTCTTCGTCGGCGACGGTCAACGTGCCCAGGTTCTCGATCTTGTTGTCGGCAATCTGGTACCACTGGATGCCGCTGCTCACCGGCCGCGCGTAGCTGGCCTGCGCGGTCACCTGCCCATCGGCGTTGTACGCCGTGTCCTGCGCCGACTCCAGCCAGCCGCCCACGTTGACCGTGGTCCACACCGCGTCGCCGGACTGGTAGTACTTGTAGGTCGTGCCCGGCATGAAGTACTGCGTCGTCGCCAACAGGTGGCCGGCGGCGTCGTACTGCTGCGTCGACTCGATGCCGTTGTCCGTCTGCCCCGCCGTCAGGTCCACCTGATACCACGTTCCCGTGCGCTCGCCGCGCAGGTCGTAGCTGAAACGCTGCGCCAGCAGATCGGTGCTGCTGTTGCCACCGATCGTCTCCACGCTGACCACGTTGCCGGCCGCGTCGTAGCTGTTCTCGTAGCTCGGCGCCGTGCCGGGGCCGGATTGCCCAGCACGATGGCTCCGTTGACCAACTGACCGTTGGCGATGTCGCAGGTCAAGAAATTTCAGCGCGTCGCGTACAACTTATGGGTAACTGCCTCCGCCACTGGACGATGCGCTTGGCGGCCATCCGACATGCGGCGGCGGCACGTTGGAATGAAAGCCCTTTGCGGCGAGAAGTTGCAAGACCTGAAGCCTAAAGACATGCATCGGATCGTTTGGAGGAACTCGCCTGACGTACACATCATTCGTAAGATCTTGCAAATTGTAGTCGTACCCATGCTTCAACAGCATTTCGACCACATCGAACTTGGCCAGTGCTGCGGCATCCGTGGCAGCCGTATTGTTGCCCGCGTAATGCTCGTTGACGTCTGCGCCATGTTCGAGCAGGAGCTTCACGTTTTGCATTCGGTCCTGCTCGATCGCGGACGAAAGTGCTGTTTCAAATCCACTTGCGGCCTTGATATTTGGGTCGCCCCCATGCGCCAGCACCATCGGCAACCATTTCGGATCGCTACTGCCGGCCGCAAGCCAAGTCACCGACAGATCACCCTCCATCTTGTAGTTAGGGTTCGCACCCAGATTCAATAGCCGCTCCGCACCTCGATGGCTGTGGCAAGCCGCCATGGTCCAGGCAAGCACCGTTGTGTCCCGATAGCCTGTGGCGTTGACATTCGCGCCCTGCTTCACCAAGGCATCGATCTTCGGGAGGTCGCCGTGACAGGCTGCCTCGACCAGCGCCAGCGTCTGCGGATCCTTGAAGACGTCCGCTGCATTCTTGCCGCTGATCTCCACTTCACTGCACCCCGCTGCCTGCATCATCATGGCCATCATCCCCAGCGCGATCAATGCGCGCCATCGTGTCGTGGATTCCATGAGCTTCATGGGTTGGTGCCTCCGCTAGGACCCATCAACTGGTTGAGCTGGTAGTTCAGCGCATGCGCCACTTCGACGATCGAGTGCAACGCGAACATTTCGCTGGGATTGTAGTCCTGATACCACGGGATCGGCGCTTCGCTGTTGGGCGTCTGGCTGTTGAACAACACCGGCGCCAGCTCGATGCGCGTGCCCTCGGCTGACGGAGCAGGGCTATAGTCCTGCAGTGTCGACAGCAGCTCATGATCGACGAAGTAGGCACTGACCAGCTGCGGCAACTGCTGTACGTAGGGCGCATGCGCGCGTGCAAACGTCGCGTCATTCACCCCCGCTGCGTTGAAGGTGTAGGCGTGCAGCCCGGTGATGGCGGATTGCAGCGTCGCCAGCCCACCACCCAGCGAGTGGCCGGTGAATACAACATTCGTGAACCCAGTCTTGGATATTGCCTGTGCCACCTTCGCCGCCTCGTCGTATTGCTGAGAATCAAGACCGAATCCCTGCTCAAAGTTGTTTCTCCAGTCCGGCCCCAGCAGGCCACCTTGCGTCCCTCGATCGGCGATGATGAAGTTCTGGTCGAGCGGACTCAGCGGGCCCTTGTCGGCGTACACCGCCGAGAAGAACCCGGATGTTGGGTCTGAGAGCATCGACGCGGTCAGCACACTGCCCAGCTTGCTCTGGGCCAATCCTTCGCTGCTGAGTCGCGTGATGCCGTTGGGCAGGATCTGCGGGATGGACTGATTGAAGTACACGTCCTGGCTGATCAACGCGGTGGTCAGCGCGGTGATCTCCGCTTGCAGCGGGTAGTACCTTGTGTCCAAGGGAGACATCGTGGCCAATTTCGCGCTCATTTGATTCACGCGTGCCGTGATCGGCACCAGGCCAGCGATCTGCCAGGCGCCTGTTGCCGCATCAAGCGGCGTGCCGCCCGCCGCGGTGCCTTGGTCCAGCGCGCTCCAGAAAGCTGCCGTCGCGTTGCCGCTGAGCGTGCTGCCGGTGGCTGTCTCCTTGGCATAGACTGACTGCTGCTGCGCTGCGCTCTCCATCATCATCGGCGCGGCAGCCAGCTGAGTGGCCAGTGCCAGTGCCTGGGCCGGCGCGAGCCCGCGTTGCAGCAGCAGGGTGTAGTTGTCGTGCTGCGTGGGCGACAGTGCGGCGATCGCCTCTTGCTGTTGCTGCTGCTGGTACTGCACCTGCCCCTGCCGGTAAGCATCGACGCCCGAGAGGTCGTTGCCGATGGCGTTGCCGAAGGCGTCCCCCACGATGGTGCCGTAGCTCGGTGCCGCCTGCCCCAAGGCCAGGTCCACATTGCGCCCGATCACCCCGCTGGTCAGGCCCTGGGCGATGTCGCCCGGCATCGTGTTGGCGGTGAGGCTGAGATCGCCCAGCACCTTGGGCGCGAGGTCGGCCGACAGCCCGGCGGCCAGCGACGCCGCCGCCACGCTGGCCCAGCTGAAGGCCCCGGGCAGCCCGACGATGCGATTGGCCGCGATCCCGGCCAGATCCATTGCCCCGCCCTGCAGCACGGCGTTGCCGATGTCGCCCTTGGCGATCGACTGGTACAGGTTGTTGCTCCCGGCCAGATCGCCCAGCCCGGCGCTGGCCATCCCGGTCAGGCCGCCGGCCAGCGCCTGTTCGAGGCTGAAGCCCGCCCCATCGCCCAGCGCCTGCCCGGCCAGTTGCCCCGCCACGCTGCCGGCAAAGCCGCCAATGCCGGCGGCCAGCAGATCCGTGCCGAGGCCCAGCGTCGCGCCCCCGGCGGCTGTCAGTGTCCCGCCCGTCAACGCCGCCGCACCGATTGCGCTCACCGTGCTGCTGCCCGCAGCCGCCGCCGCACCCGTCGCACCGACGCCAGCCGCGGTGGTGCCTGTGGCCTCCGCGCCCAGCGCTTCGGCCGCCGCGCCCGCGGTGTAGACGGTCACCGCAATCGTCACCGCCACCACGATCAGGGTGGTCAGGTCGTTGCAGTGCTGCTGCGGCGGCGGCGGGATGTAGGCCAGCGCCGGCGTGGTGCTGCCGATCCGCTGCAGCGGGTTGTATGGGTCGAACGTCTGGCTGCTGTTCTGCTCGTTGCTCACCGCCGGCAGCTTCAGCGTGGTGCCGGCGATGAGGTTGATGGCGTTGCCGCTGCTGTCGAGGCTGATGGCGTTGGCATCGGCGATCACGTACCACAGCGTGGCGTTGCCGTAGACGTTCTGCGCGATGCTCTGCAGCGTGTCCCCGGCCTGCGCCGTGTATTCGTTGCTGCGGGCCGTGGCGGCCGGCGCGCTCAGCCCGTCGCTGAGCTGGATGGTGCCGGTCGCACCCAGGGTGGCGATGCCGTGGCCCTCGGCATACACATCGTGCTGCGGCGCCAGCGCATCCGGATTGGCCGTGGTCGCTCCGGCCAGCGCGGTGAAGGTGGCGCTGCTGCCCGTGCCGCTGACCGTGCCGTCGGTGCGACCGAGGATCTGACCGCCACCGTCATAGCTGTACACGCGCGTGGTCGCGGACACCGTGCCGCTGGACAACTGCTCGGTCTGCTGCACCGCGATGCGCTGGCCCAGCGTGTCGTACAGCGA
>NZ_JBTSRB010000094.1:0-4240 GCF_054637675.1 Metallibacterium sp. | reverse complement strand
GCATCAGCGACGCGCGCAATGGCGTCGAGCAATTCGCCTGGAGCCCCGACGGCAAGACGATCGCCTTCGTCACCCCCGACAATCCGCGGGTGAGCGCGAAAGCCAAGCGCGCGCACCATGATCTCTTCAGCATTCACGACGACGACTACCAGATCACGCACGCACCCGCGCCTTCGCACATCTGGCTGCTATCCGTGAAGGATGGCGCCGCGCGCCAGCTCACCCACGGCCCCACGAGCGTGCTCGAAAACCCGCCGCCGTTCGCGGGATCGATCACCGCCCCGGCGTGGTCGGCTGACGGCAAGTGGCTTGTCTTCACCCGGCAGATCGATGCCGACGACAGCGATACCGACAAAACCACGATCGCCGCGGTGAACGTCGCGACGGGCGCGGTGCATGCGGTCACCGCCCACCACACCTACGAGTACACGCCGGCATTCGCGCCGCAGGGTGATGCGATCGCCTATCTGTACCCGCACGGCCCCGGCCCGGTGAGCGATATGGATGTCTTCGTCACCACGATTGCCGGTGGCCATGAACGCGATGTCAGTGCGGACATCGACCGCGACGTCTACTCCGAATATGCGTGGCTCCCCGATGCGCGGGGCCTTGTGGCTGTCGTCAACGACCACGTCGGTACCAGGATCTTCGTGCAGCCCTTGCATGGGGCGGCGCACGCGTTGGCGCTCGGCAGCCTCAACCCATCGCTCGTTGCGGTTTCAGCGCAGGGTGCGTTGGCGTTCGTCGCCGACAGCGCCACGCGCGCGCCCGAACTCTATCTGCTGCGCGCACTGAGCAGCCAGCCCGTCGCCCTGACATCGTTCAATCGCGCATTCTCGGACTATGCCTATCCGCGCAGCATCGAAGTCACCTGGCACGCGCCCGACGGGCAACCGGATGACGGCATCCTGACCTATCCCAACGACTACCGAGCAGGGCAGCGCTACCCACTGGTGGTGTACAGCCACGGCGGCCCCGAGGCGGCCTCGACCGAGCATTTCGATGGCGGCGAGATCGGCCCGTTGCGCGATGTGTTCGCGGCACGTGGCTATCTGGTGTTCGAGCCCAACTATCGCGGCAGCGACAACCTCGGCGACGCGCACGAGCACGCGATTTATCGCGACCCCGGCGTCGGCCCCAACAGCGATGTGATCTCGGGCATCACCATGCTGGAGAAACAGGGCATCGTGGATCGTGCGCGCATCGCGGCGGTCGGGCATTCCTACGGCGGCTACATGACGACGTGGCTGATCGCGCACCAGCACTTCTGGCGTTGCGCGGTGGTCGCCGATGGCGCGGTGGACTGGACGCAGGAGTACGAACTCGCGGGTGACGGCAACATGGCCTGGGTGCGCGCCTCGCTCGGGGGCAACCCGTGGGATCCGCAGAGCGCGGCGCTGTACCGCAGCGGTTCGCCGATCACCTATGCCGGGCAGATCACGACACCGACGCTGATCCTCTCCGGCACCGCCGATATCACCGTGCCGATCACCGAGTCGTTCGCGCTGTATCACGCGCTCGCCAGCCGGCATGTCCCGGTGCGGTTCATCGGCATTCCCGGCGCGCATCACATGCCGCAGGATCCCGTGCATCGCGAGTTGTACTATCGCGCGATCGAGGACTGGGTGGTTACCCACATGCAGCCGTCAAACCGGGCCGGCTTGCCTGCGGGTACGGTCGCACGGGCCGACACTCGACGCTCCGTTCACTGATCCGGAGCGATGATGCGAAAGCAAGGTCTCACTCACTCGGAGTATGTCGCCATGAACAAGCGTTGGATCGGTACTTTGATGGCTGGTGCAATGGCCGCATGGGTTGCGCTTCCGGCGCTGGCGGCCCCGGCGCCCAAGACGATGCTGGAACCAGGCGCCATGGCTCCTGATTTCACGCTGCCTGCCACGCTTGCGGGACACGATTACACCTTCCCGCTGAAGCAGGCGCTCGCCAAGGGTCCGGTCGTGCTTTACTTCTTCCCGGCTGCCTATACCAGCGGCTGCGATCTGGAAGCACACACCTTCTCGACGCACGCAGCCCAGTTCGCCAAGGCCGGGGCGACCATCATCGGCGTATCGGAAAATTCGATTGCGATGCTCAACAAGTTTGAGGTCGATCCGAATTTCTGCGCCGGCAAATTCCCGATCGCCTCCGACCCCAGCGGCAGCGTCGGCGCCATGTACGGAGTCAAGCTGTATCCGCCGCAGAAAGGGGCCAAGACCATCCACGGACAAACCATCACGCACGGCTTTTTCGCGCGCACGACCTTCGTGATCGCACCCGACGGCAAGGTCGTGGCGTCGATGTCCAGCGAAAAGGACGGCATCTCACCGGTCCAGCACGTGACGCGTTCCCTGGCTATCGTGCAGCGCCTGCAAGAGCACAAGACGCCCTGATCGGCGGCGCTTGGGCGCTATCGACGCCCGCCTTGCGGCGGGCGCTCTTGTGGTCATGCGTTGATCCAAAACAGGGGTCAGGTTGGACTTTTCCGAAACTGCACTTTGACTCCGATTTCCCGATTTCACTTCGCAGCCAGCCGCGCCTCGGCCTCCGCGACCATGGCCAGATAGCGCGGATCCGTGCGCAAAAGGTCGAGGTCCGGATCGGCCTTGGCATAGGGCATGAAGCTGTCCGTGATCGTTTCGAACACCGGGCCGAGCATTTCCAGGGCGCCCTCCTTGTCCTTCAGATAGACGCTGATCGCGCACACGAAGTTGTAGCGCATGTTGAAGTTGTCGGGATCGATCAGCAGGGCGCGATTCATGCGCGCCTTGGCGCGCTCACCCTCGCCGAGCGCGGCCAGCGCGTAGGCGCTGTAACCGGTGACCCCGGAATTGTTCTGGTCGCGCGCCAGGATGGCCTCGGCGCGCTTGAGCGCCAGTTGCGCGGCGCGGCGCATACCGGCGACATTGCCCACCGCGGTGTAGCAACTGATCAGCATGGACGCCGAATTGAGATCCGCGTCCATCAGGCTCGCGGCTTTTTCGTAGTAGCGAATGGCGTCATCGTAATGATGGAGCTGGTAGTTCAGACGTCCGGCCGAGCGATTGACCTCATAGGATTCCGGGTCCAGATCGAGTGCGATGGCGACTTCGGCGGCGGCCGCATCGGCAGTGCCGTCCACAAACAGGATCTGGGCCTTGACGGCGTGCGCCTCGGCCAGGTTGGAAAACAGGGGTCGGGTTGCACTTTTCTGCAACTGTACTCTGACCCCGGCGGCGAAATGGTGACGCCCGTTTTGTTGGAGCGTGCAGGCCAATCCTTGCCTGCAAGGCGTTCAAGCGGCCCATACTGCGCCCAGAGGATTGAGCGCTTTACTTGACCCCCTCGGTGCAATCGCATGAGCGACTCGGCGGTACATGTACGTAGCGACACGGAACTGACTGCGGCCAATCGGGCGTTGTATGACACGTTGTGGGCCGATGCCCGGCTGATCGAGCCGCGCCGGTTCAACACCTGGTCGCTGGTCTCGGCGCTGGCTGCGCAATCGCGAAGGGCCCTGGAAGTGGCGCCGGGTTTGCGCCCGCGCCTGCCGCTGGAGCACACCCAATTCCTGGACATCAGCGCCGCGGCCATGGCGCGCTTCCGGGCGCGCGGCGCCGCCGCCGTAGTCGGCGTGATCAACACGTTGCCGTTCGCCGACCAGAGCTTCGATCTGGTCTGCAGCTTCGACATTGTCGAGCATGTCGACGACGACGAGACCGCGCTGGCCGAACTTTCGCGCGTGTGCGCGCCCGGCGGCGCGCTGCTGCTCTCGGTGCCCCTGCACGAGGCCGCATGGACCGCGTTCGACGACTTTGTCGGCCACCGCCGCCGCTACGAACCGCAGGATCTGGCGGACAAGCTTCGGCGTCACGGGTTCGACATCGAGCGCAGCGCCGTCTTCGGCATGCAACCCAAATCCCCGCGTCTGGTCGCCTGGGGCCTGTGGCATCTGACCCATCATCGCCAGCGTGCGATGTGGTGGTACAACCATGTGTTCATGCCCATCGGCCTGCGCCTGCAGAAAAAACTGCGGTGGCAGCCGGGCCTGATCGATGACCCGCGCGTGGACACCGTGCTGATGGTCTGCCGCAAACAGCCGAACGGTGCCAAGCTCACTGAGTGAGGTTCAGAAAGTGAACCTGGCCCTCTTATGCCCTCATGCCGTTATGCCATGATCGGCCTCCCGACCGGAGACGCATATGTCCTCATCCACGATCAGACGCATTTTCGCCGCCGCGACGATCCTGCTGCTCGGCTGCTC
>NZ_JBTSRB010000093.1:0-4347 GCF_054637675.1 Metallibacterium sp. | reverse complement strand
AGCGTGAACGCCCCGGACATTCTGGCCGTGCTGCGCCGGATCGAAGCGCGCGGCGCCGTGGACCTGGCGCACCGCCAGCATCAAGTCTGTGGGCAAGTGTTTCGCTATGCCGTAGCCACCGGGCGCGCGACCGCCGACCCGACCCCTGCCCTGCGCGGCGCCATCCCGCCCGCGCCCAAGGTGCACCTGGCCAGCATCAAGGAACCGGCGCGCGTCGGCGAGCTGCTGCGCGCGCTGCACAGCTACAGCGGCGGCCCCGTGGCATCCGCTGCGCTCAAGCTGGCGCCGCTGGTGTTCACCCGCCCCGGCGAACTGCGGCATGCAGAATGGGCCGAGATCGACTTCGACAATGCCGAGTGGCGCATCCCGGCGCACAAGATGAAGATGCGCGCGCCGCATATCGTGCCGCTGAGTACGCAAGCCATCGCCATCCTGCGCGATCTGCAGCCGCTGACCGGGCGTGGCAAGTACGTGTTCCCTTCACCGCGCGGCGCCGCGCGCTGCATGTCCGAAAACGCCATCACCGTCGCCCTGCGCGCGCTGGGCTACGACGGCCAGACCATGACCGGCCACGGCTTCCGATCGATGGCCAGCACGCTGCTGAACGAGCAAGGCTGGAATCGCGACGCCATCGAACGCCAGCTTGCGCATGCCGAGCGTGACGCGGTGCGCGCCGCCTACGACTATGCCGAACACATGCTCGAACGGCGCAGGATGATGCAGGCATGGGCCGACTATCTGGACGCGCTGCGCAATGGCGCCGACGTGGTACCGATCAAGTGCGACGCATGATGCCGCCATAGCAGGCATGATATATTCATGACATGGCAACTGAGCTACTACAGCCCGAAGGTCGCGGCACTGATCGAGGCATGGCCGGCAGGCGTGCACGCCAGCTATCTGCGCATTGCCCAAACGATGGCCGTACACGGCCCCGACTTGGGCATGCCGCATACGCGCGCAATGGGCGGTGGCCTGTTCGAGGTACGCGCCAAAGGCCACAAGGGTATCGGACGCGCGTTCTACTGCACCGTCACCGGGCAGCGCATCGTGATCCTGCATGCATTCATCAAGAAAACCGAGCAAACCCCGGCACGCGAGCTTGAAACCGCACGCGCACGGCTGAGAGAGGTCAAGACATGAAACCCGAACGCTACGAGCCGGTCCCTTTCGATATCGAGGCCACGCATGCGCGCTGGCTGAAACAGCCCGGCTACGAGAAAGCCTACGCCGCGCTGGCCGACGAGTTCGCCATGCTGGGCGAATTGCTGCGCGCGCGCCAAGCTGCGGGACTCACGCAAGCCGAAGTGGCCGAGCGCATGGGCATCCCGCAATCATCCGTTGCGCGTCTGGAATCGAGCGCCGGCAGCCGCAAGCATGCCCCGTCCATCGCCACGCTGCGCCGCTATGCCGACGCGCTGGGCTGCGATCTGCACTTGAGCCTTGCGCCCAAGCCCGAGCGCACCCGCAAGCGCGCCTGATCGACTTCGCCACGGCTAGGGTAGCTCCCGCACGCCGGCCACCTTCACCGGCTGCCGTGGCGATCCTTTGAAGGGCGCGGGGAAGGTGCCTGTGAAATCCAAGCCAGTCGATTCGCTGGACAACACTCCCGAACCGCTGCTGCACTGGATCTATAGCCAGCAGCCGATGCCTTCCGAGGTGCAGCGCGCCGCGACGTTTTATGAAGCCGCAAGAGTCGTTCGCGCACTTTCCCTGACTCCGCTGCGACGATTCATGGCGGTTTTCACATGGGCGACGATTGCACTGATCGCCGACCAGACCCAACCGCAGGCCCAACCGCACAACGCCACGCACTGGAGCGTGCGCAGCATGAGCGCCGCGACCGGTATATCGGCACCTGCGGTGCATCGGATCTGGCATGCGTTCGGGCTGAAGCCCCACCTGCAAACCACCTTCATGCTGTCCACCGATCCGTACTTCGTGGACAAGGTACGGGATATCGTGGGCCTGTATCTGGCGCCGCCGGATCGTGCGCTGGTGTTGCGTGGACGATAAAGAGCCAGATTCAGGCGCTGGACCGCACGCAACCTGGGCTGCCGTTGACCTTTGGCAAGCCGGAAACGCGCACCCATGACTACTAGCTACACGGCACCACCTCCCTGTTTGCTGCATTGGATGTCGCCGCAGGCAAGGTCATCGGGCAGCTCAAGCGACGCCATCGCAGTGCCGAGTTCCTGCAGTTCCTGAAGGCCATTGATGCCGCCACACCCCGGCGGATCAGGACATCCAACAGATCATGGACAATGATGGGACGCGCAAGACCGAGAACGTGCGCGCATGGTTTGCGGTGCGGCCGCGCTACCACGTGCACTTCACGCCGACCCCCGCCTCCTGGCTCAACCTGGTGCCGCGGTTCTTCGGACAGATCAGCGAAAAATGGATCAAGCGCAATGCACACACCGGCGTCGCCGATCTCGAACAATCCATCCGCGATGACATCGACACGCACAACGCCGACCCCAAACCCTTTGTCTGGCACAAGACCGCCGATGCCATCCTTGCTTCCGTGGCACGTGCCGCCACTAAACTAATTTGAAGTTATTTATGAGACGCCACACTAGATGAGCATGCAGTCCCCACGTCACGCCATGACAATCCGGCCGCGCCTGATTGTCACTGCAGATGACTACGGACTGCACAAAGCCGTCAACGAAGCCGTCGAACGAGGCCATCGCGAGGGCGTGCTGCGAACGGCCAGCCTGATGGTCGCGGCGCCCGCAACAGCCGATGCCGTCGCACGTGCCCGACGACTTCCGGATTTGACCGTGGGACTGCATCTGGTCCTGGCCGATGGCCGCGCCATACTGCCTCCGGCGCGCATTCCTGATCTGGTCGATGCGCACGGCCAGTTCAGCCACGCCATGGTGCACAACGGCTTCCGCTACTTTTTCCTGCCTCGCGTACGCCTCCAACTGGCCGCCGAGATACGCGCCCAATTCGAAGCGTTCGCCGCAACCGGATTGCACCTTGATCACGTCAACGCGCACAAGCACTTCCATCTACATCCAACCATCCTGTCATTGATGCTTTCAATCGGCAGGGAGTTCGGCCTGCGCGCCATTCGACTGCCGTCCGAGCCCGGCATGGGGCCGTGGTTGCAACCATGGCTGGCACTGATGCGTCGCCGCATGGACAAGGCCGGTATCACCTACAATAACCACGTCTTCGGTATCCGACATAGCGGCGGCATGGATGAAACCGCGCTCCTCGACATTCTGCGAGATCTGCCTGACGGTCTTTCGGAACTGTATTTGCATCCGGCGGTGCACGAAGGTCTGGTCGCCAGCATGGCCGATTACCGGCACGTCGATGAACTGGCCGCGCTACTCTCGCCGCGCGTGCGCGAGCTGATCAACGAACGCTGTCTGTTGTGCCACGGATTTTCAGATCCTGCGGCGACGCCCGCATGAAGAACATGAGGCGACTGGGCTATGTTGCCGGCCTCCTGGGCCTCGCCACTGTCATCGCGCTGGTGATACACCAAGGCTGGTCCACGATCTTCAGCGCCATCGGCCATGCGGGTTGGAGCTTGCTGTGGCTGCTGCCTTTCCATGTGCTACCACTACTGCTGGATGTGATCGGTTGGCGCGTGCTGCTGGCGCTGCGCGATCCCCACCGGCAAGCCACGATCCCCATATTGTTCTGGATCGCGGCGATACGTGAAGCATGCAACCGGCTGCTGCCGGTGGCCAACGTCGGCGGCGAGATCATCGGCATACGCCTGATCAGATGGCGTGGCATCGATAGCGCGGTCGCCGCCGCGAGCGTGATCATGGAAGTACTACTGTCCTTGGTCAATCTGTACCTGTTCGCGGTGCTGGGCATGGTGCTGCTGATCGAGCTGACACACAGTATCAGTGCCCCGGGCTCGATTCTGCTTACGCTGATTGCCAGCTTGCTGGTACCTGTCGTATTGATCGTGCTGTTGCGCCACGGAAAGGTGTTCTCGCGACTGGAGATCTTTGCGGAGAAACTGCTGGGTGGCCGTTCCCGACTGAGCAAACTGATCGACGGCTCGCGTCTCGACATGGAGATACGGATACTCTATGGCCGGCCAGGGCGCCTGCTCGTCGCCTGCACCTGGCAGTTCCTCGGATTGCTGGTGGGCAGCTTCGAAAGCTGGCTGGCGCTGCGACTGCTGGGCTATCCGGTCAGCGTATGGGATGCCATCGCCATCGAGGCCGTGACCCAGGCCTTGCGCCAGCTCAACTTTGTTACTCCGGCCGGGCTGGGCACGCAGGAAGTCGGTCTGGTTCTGTTCGGCAACATGATCGGCCTGCCGCCGGATGCCAGCATCGCGCTGTCCCTGGTCAAACGCATGCGTGA
>NZ_JBTSRB010000092.1:0-4376 GCF_054637675.1 Metallibacterium sp. | reverse complement strand
CAGCAGCGACACGATCGCGGTGGCCGGGAAGTACACGTGGGTCACGTGGCTGCCGGGCTCGTAGAGCACTTCGCCCAGCAGCATCTCGACCGGCTCCAGCAGCACGCCCTTGGACGCCGACTGCATGGCGGGGCAATCGGTGCGCATCTGACTGCATGGACCCAGGCAATCAAACCATGCGCACTCAACTCGGGTACGTCAGCGCGCAGACGCGCCTGCACCGCAGACGCAAACTTTGTCGAGACCGAGACATCGCAGTGGAACGACACATGAAAATCGATGCAGTTACTCGACGCGTTGCGTCCTTGTTCGTCGGTGCGCAGACTTTGGGTTCGTGTCGTCCTGCAACTGAAATGGAGAATCGACCATGCGTAACGTTCGCCTCAACGATCCAAACCGCCCAGTAATTTGTGATGTATGTGCCAATGCAGGCCGCGCGGTGGAAATGCAACCCGATACCAAAATCAATTCTTATCTCGCCGCATCCTCTTCAAGTGGGGTGCCCGACTTGCACACGTTCCTATGCCCCGAATGCGAAAGCATACGATTTTTCACAGTGGCCTAGCCGTCCTGTTGATATATTTCGGACGTTCGTGCGCGCAGAAGATGTTGACCAGCCTGACGGGGTACAACGGATTTGACACGTTACGCTGCGGCCCTCTGCGCCATACCCGAATGCAGAGACCAACAAACCGCGCTCGTCCTTGCCGATGCTCGCGCGCGGCATATAATTCCGCGCCTGCCGCAGTCGTGTACGCAGTGCTACAGCAGAAAATTTCATGGGCGTAATTGAGCGCGGCAAAACCTTTCTACGGCCAACGCTTGCTCGATCCGAGCGCCCTCGGCCAAGATGAGAATGGACTCCATCCCTGAATCCACGCCGGAATGTCAGCCTCCGCCATGGGTTTCGCGATCGCGTAGCCCTGAAGTTGCCGGCAGCCGTGGGAGAGCAGCGCCACGCCCTGTGCCTCCGTCTCGACGCCCTCGGCGATGAGCGTCACACCGAGCATTTGCGCGGTGGTGATGATGCCAGCGGCGATTGCGAGGTTGCGCGAGCCGACGAGCAGGTCGCGCACGAAGCTCTGGTCCATCTTCAGGGTGGCTACTTCCAATTGCTGGATGTGGCTGAGGGACGAGTTGCCGGTGCCGAAATCATCAAGACTGACGAGCACGCCGCGGGAACGACATTCCTCGGTGACTCGGCGCGCCTGGGCGCGATCAAGCGAGGGGCCGGTCTCTGTGATTTCGAGGCCCAGCAGCGTGGCGTCAATAGCGGGGTGCGCAGCGAGCGCGGCCTCGACATCGTGAATGAACTCGGGGTGCAGCAAGTGCCGCGAGCTGATGTTGACGGAAATCGGCAAAACCACGTCGTGTGCGAGCAGGCGCTCGCAGGTCCGCAGAGCCAGATCGAGGACTCGCCGTCCGATGGGGCGCGACAGCACCGCATCATCGAGCATGGAATGGAACGCTGAGGGTGGCAGCAGCCCGCAGGTATCGTCCTGCAATCGCAACAGTGCCTCGAGCCCCGTGACGCGGCATGCAACCGGATCCTCGTCGATTACTACGATGGGCTGATACAGCAGCACGAGGTGATCGTCTCTCAACGCCACGACCATCTGTTCGTGCAGAGCCCTGTGTTCGGAACCTGCGGTTTCGAGAACCTCCGAATAGAACTGATCGCGGTCCCGGCCAGCCTGCTTGGCCGTATACATTGCGAGATCGGCATGCCGAAGCAGAATATCCGGGGGCGCATCGTCGCGCGGATAGAGAGTCCAGCCGACACTCGCCGAGCAGAGCAGCCGTTCGCTCTGCCAGAGGATGGGAGCGCGGAGCAGTTCAAGCATGCGCCAACTCACGCCGCGGACCTGCTCTTCGCTCTCGATGTCGATGAGCAGGAGTGCAAATTCGTCGCCACCGAGTCGTGCCGAGATGTCCCCCTCCCGCAGCGCGGTCTGCATGCGCCGAGCGGATTCGCGGAGCACTTCGTCGCCTGCCGCGTGGCCATGCTGATCGTTGATGCCCTTGAAACCGTCGAGATCGAGCACTCCGATCGCGATGGAGTCCTGATGACGCCGCGACAGGCTTCGGGCGCGAGCAAGCCATTCGAAGAAGAGGCGGCGGTTGGGCAAGTCGGTCAGCGTGTCGTAATAGGCAAGACGCTCGATCTGGGCCGCCTGGACTTTGCGATCGGTGATGTCGATGTGTTGCCACATTCGGCCCAGCGGCTGACCATCGATCACAATGGGTACGAAGTCACGCAGGTAGGTTCTGCCACCGCGGATCTCCATCTCCTCACCCTGCACGGATTCGGCGTGCTCGAGGATCTCGTGGATGCGGCGCACCTCGCGTTCGGGATTGGCGTAGACCGGGCTGATCCGCTCGATGATGTCGGCCGCGCGTGCGCCCAGTAGTTGTTCCGGATTCCCATCGATGCCAAACATGCGACAAAACGCGGCGTTGGCGAACAAGACCTGACCCTCGGCGGTCACGACCAGCGTGGCGGCGTATTGATTCGACACGATTGCCTGGAACTGCCGCAGGCTGGTCTGCAAGGCTATTTCAGCGGTCACGCGGGCCGTGCGCGAACGCAGACGTTCCCAGCCCAGACTGAGTTCCAGGGCAATTTCGCCGAACACGCGCACTTCGGCGTCGGTGAAAGCGCCCTCGTCCTCGGCGCCAACCACAAGGACACCCTCGATATGCTCGGCGACGCGCAGCGGAAGCCCCAGGATGGAACCGAGGCCGAGCATCCGCGCATCTCGAGCCCAAGGTTCATCGCCCTCTTGTCGGGGCCAACGCAGATGCGGCGCTCCACTCGCAATCGCACGCGCCGATACGCTGCTCGCGAAAACGGGATCGGCCAGGCGAATCTGGATCGTGCGGTAGTGCGCCTCGGCGCGACCCGCATGCGCCATCAAGTGCAGGCTGCGCTCGCTGTCATCCTGCAGAACCCCCATCCAGCACACCGCATATCCGCCCGTCTCGACGACGACGGTGCAGGCCCTGGCAAAGAGGTTTCCCTGCGTCTCGGCGTGAATCGCGATCTTGAGCGTCTCGCCCAACAGCCGCTCGGCGCGCTGCAGACGTCCAGCCTCCTGCATCGCGCGCTTGAGTTCAGAGCGCTGCGCATCCCCCTCCAGCGCCCGCCCAATGCTGACGGCTGCCCGGTCGAGCAATTGCAGGAGCGGCGGCGAGAAGAAGGACGGATCGCGTGAACGCAGGATCAGGGCCGCGTGCACCTGGCCGAAACGCATGATGGGCACGGCGGCGGCGGCGCGAATACCATATTTCGCATAGGCGGGACGCAAGGCTTCACGGCCCGGCGCGTCGACGATGTTGGGCTCAACATCAATGTGGCCCTCCCAGAACATTGGGCGAGCAATGTGGATCGGTACTGCCGCAGGATAAATGTCCTCCTGATCGCGCGGCGGTGGATCCGGCGCGCGGCGATGCATCATTCCGGCGGCGTGGTCGATTTCGCCGATGATCACCAGCCATGCCCCGACATGGCGCTCCAGGATGCGCACCACCCCCGTATAGAGCTCCTGGAGGGACGGCATCGCGGCCACCAGATCACCGATGTCGGCAAGTGCTGCATACAGGCGCTCGACGCCATCAGCAGGTGAATCGAACGGGGGTGGATCCATCGTTATTCAGACTTTCGAGTGGGCACACCTGCTTCAAAAGCACGGCATCGAAGGAATGATGATGCATGCCAGTTGGCGCGGCTCTGCACTTTGCCACCCGCGACACATGGGGGCCAGTGGCCAACAGGCAGGATGTTTCAGGCATCATCTTCATCATTCTTGCTTGCGCGCCGCAAGGGACTCGTAGTGCAACCCATTTGCCGGCTCACTTGAAGTGAAGGCGCTGCACGCGAAGATTGGCCAGCAGGCACTGGAGATCGATTTTTTGTCCGGTGCGTTCGGCAAGGCCGGCCTGCTGAGCGCAAGCAAATGATTGATCGTGGCCACGATCTGTCACTGAAGCGCCGGGCTGCACTGCTGGCGATCAGCCGCGGCACGGCGTACTACCGGCCCCAGCCGGTCAGCGATCGTGATCTGACGCTGATGCGCCACATGGACGCGCCGCACCTGGAGCGCCCGTTCGCCGGCGCGCGCCTGCTGCGCGACCTGCTGCGCCGTGAGGGCCAAGCCGTGGACCCGACGGCACGTCGGCACGCTGATGGCGCGCATGGGCATCGTCGCCCTGTACCGCAAGCCCAACACCAGCCGCAAGCATCCGCGGCATCGGTCCATCCCTACCGGCTGCGTGGTCCGGCCATCACCCGGCCCAACCAGATCTGGGCCATGGATATCACCTACATCTCGATGGCACGCGGCTTCGTCTACCTGGCCGCCATCATCGACTGGTAC
>NZ_JBTSRB010000091.1:0-4637 GCF_054637675.1 Metallibacterium sp. | reverse complement strand
GCTTACATCATTAACCCAACGCCGCTTTTAACTATTGCCAATCCTGATAGGAAAAGAGCAAAAAAAAATAAAACGGCTAAAAAAAGAACGTCTAACGGAGGTATTACAATGGCAAAGAAAAAAAGTGCAAGCAAAAAGAAAAGAACTGTCGCAAGCAATCCAAAGAAACACAAAAGGACTGTTGCGAAGAAAGTAGTCGCAAGCAATCCAAAGAAACACAAAAGGACTGTTGCGAGCAATCCAAGCAAAAGCAAGAAAAGGGTTAGCGAAAGAGTATTAAAGGTTAATCCGAGAAGAAGGCATTACAAAAGGAATCCTGACACTATGGCTACGATAGGGGATTTCGGCAAGCAGATAGGGTTAGCAGGTCTTTCGTTTGTTGCGGCAACTATGATACCGCAGTATGCGTTTAATGCAATAGACCCCTCTCTTGCAAAAAACAAGGTAGCGCTTTATGCTTCTGAAATAGGCGTAGTAGCCGTTTTAGGTCTTGCGGCTCATCACTTCTTCAAGAAACATAATTTAGCCGCTCCTATTATATTAGGCGGTTCATTAGTTCCCGCCATGCAGATTGTAGCGGAAGTTTGGTCTTCTGCCAACAACTACATTAAAATTGCGGGTGCGCCAAAAGTAAGCGGTTATGGAGTTCTACCTAACGCTTTGAACGGCGGCATGAGCTATCCGGCTATTCCGGCAGGAGTTCCAAACGGCAATATCAGCGACTACAACAGATTACAGAACTTTGCATAACATTTAACTTTAACTTTAACAATAACGAGAACATTTAAAATTACGGAGGTTCACACAAATGGCAAATCCAATCGCAGTTCAACCAACGGCTTCTAATCAGGCGGCTATTGCACAGGCTAATACAGCAGTTCAGCAGTTGGCTAATCTTTATCCTTCTATGTCAACCGCCATTCAGGCTGGCAAGATGAGATTTAGCAACTTAGCGCAGGTATCGAATATGTATAACACAATGGTAGGCAAAGGTGCTTATTCCGAATCTGCCGAGCCGTTATACGATACCGTTACAGTATCACCCGGCGGAGCGGCTATTGCACAGCAATACACATTCTTCACCGCTAACAACATCGGTCTTAACGTAGGCAATATCAGTAACTCGCCCGGACAGGGTTCTCTTCCTGCCACAATGGCGTTCCTGATGATGAAAGTATCCGTGCAGTTGACCCCTACCGTTGCTACGGGATATGTGCTTAATACGATAACCGCACCGACAGCTACTACAACTGAAGGTCTTTCAAATAATGTCATCGATGCCATAAACATATTTAATGAAGGCTCTATATCTTTTACCTTCTTAAATACTAAATGGCTCGAAATTCCGCTCAAGAGAATAATAGGCGGACCGGCTGTTCAGATAATGTCATCTCTTGCCGGAACTTATACCGCACCTGCAACGGTCGGAATAAGCGTTCCGTTACTCGGACCAACCAGCATTGAGGGAATACCTGAATTAAAAGAGTATATGTTCATCGCCCCGCAGGAGAATTTCACTATTCAGCTGAAATTCCCAAGCACATTTACGACCGCTCTGACTAACCCGATGAATGTAACCTTAACCTTAGACGGCGTGAAATATCAGTCTGTCTAATTCAGGCACGCTAACTTTAAAACAAAAGGCGATTTGTAGCCTTGAGGTGAAAAAATGGCAACGAACAACTTGTTTCAGAATATCAATAACAATGCAGGATTTACCGCTCCGTCAACAGGCGGGGCGGGCAGTCCGGCACAGGCAACAACCGCAACAGCACCAAAGGCAGAAAGATTGCCATTTGGTTATATAGTAAGTTTTCCGAGTTATACCGCAACCGCCTCTGCCGGAACTTTAGGCGTGGATAATATCCAAAACCTTAAAATAAACAGCAATGCTAATTTCGAGGTATTAAGACAGCTTAAATGGGATAATGGAGGCGGAAACGGTTATCTTAATATCCTTTCTAACGGACAAAGCAGTTTATACGGCGTATCTTCCGTTACAAGTAATTATAACGGATATGCCAATATCAATACCGTATTCGGCAATAGCGAGTTTAACGCTCGTTTCGATAAACCATTAGTATTACCGGCGACAAGAGAACTCATAATAAAGTATAAAGATATATCGGCAACATCAGGTAATCTTTATCTATTATTCATGGGCAATAATGTATATCCGACCGGAACTATCAACCAGAATTATTTATACGCAACGATTCCATCAACCTCATATCCTATTCAATACCCTATTACGCTAACCACGACACAGGCGAACGGCACAACGGTAGGCAATATTACTATTCCGCAGGGTCAGAATTTCGTTTGGACGGGTATCACTATTAACGATTCTAATTATCCTGTTTTAATTAACTTCACATTATCGCAATTAAGCAATCTTCCGATATTTTCAAGTGGAGTAATTTCGAGGATGATAAACGGAACGACAAGCACTAATGCGGCGGGTAATTCCTTAACGCCGACAGGCGTAAGACCGTTTATGCTACCGTCAGGCGTTAATTTAGTGTCAAAATCCACTATACAGGTCAGCGTATCGGATATATCGGGCGTAAGCGGATATAATACGGATGTTACTCTGTGGGGTTATGTAACGCAGGCAACATCGGCACAATACTATTAATCAGACATTAGGGGTAAATCAAAATGTTTATAAACGATGATTTACAGAACAAAATATATACTACCGCCGGAGATTTATTACTTAAAAAGAGCAAGGAATATCTTGAAAATCCGGGCGGAATTGATTTAACGGGCTTATTAATCGCAGGGGTCGCAGGGGCGGTTGCGGGTTTTGCCGGTTCTGCGATATACGAGAAATACAGTCTTAATAAAAATCAGGCGGCGTTAGGTCAATTAAGCTATCAGATACAGCAATTAGGGCAAGAGGTCAACTCTTATAGGCAAAACAACAATAGTAATCCGCATAACGCTAATCAGCCTAATACTTTTAATAATAACGGTCAGCAGTTTGACGCAAACGGAAACCCGATTATTGATATAAAATAAACAAGGAGGCTTTTTTATGAATGAAGATTACATAGATAATTTAGCATTACAGTCGATAGAGGCAAGCAAGAATAGAAAAGAAGTCGATGATTCCGAAAATTATGAGGGCGGACAGGATGATGAGCCCATAGAGCCGTCAGATAACCCTTATTCTAAAAATAAGGCGATAGAAACGCTTGAAAGGTTTGAAACTAACACGCAAAAAGACCCTTCATATTGGGAAGTGGGCGAAATTAAACTCGGAATGAGAGAGCCGTCTTTTTTAGAAAGGATAAATGAAGAGCCGTCTTGCGGGTGGGCTGAATATATACAAAAAAGGTATGTTGACAAAAGAGGGAAAGCGGGCGAATATCAGGTAACATTCTACCCTAACTTTGTATTAAACAACAGAGGTAAAGTGGCAGACCCTAAAGTGCAGAAATTAAGAATAGAGCCGTCTTTAGAATCCATAGAGATTAGACAGGAAAGCTATAAAGCGAATACAGGCTCACAACCTATTATATTAGGCGAAGACGAGTTTTCAAAAAGGCTTAAAGAAAGCGCATTAGATTCTATAATGAAAAAAGATGAAACGGAAAAAAAGGTCAAAGAAGATACATTTAATTCCTTAAAACAGATGAAAGACCTTATTATCCCCGAAAATAGCAAGGATAGTTCAAACGCATTGCTTGAAATGGTCAAAATATTCGCAAATAACGCTTCAGGCAATAAAAAAGTAAATGAAAAAGACGACTTCGACAAGATGAAGGACTTTACCGCTATAATTGCGGCTATAAACGGCGGCAATAAGAAAGATGACGGCAAAGAGAAAGATACTTTTTACGCCACTTTATTAGATATGACGACAAAGGCAAATCAGGCTCAAATGGAATTTATGGCGGAATTACATGAAAAAGATGTAGTGCATCAGAAAGAAGTCGCCAGAAAAGAGGAATTGCATAGGCAGGAATTAGACAGAATTAAGGAAACAGCCGCTAAACCGCAATCATTGATAGGGCAGGTCAACGATTTAAACAAATTTGAAGAATTAGCGGCTAAGTTAGGCTATAAGAAAGGCGATGGCAGTGAACAGCCAAAAGAGGAAACTTGGAAGGATAAAATAGCAAATGAGATACCCTCTTTAATCGGCAGTCTGCCGTTAATATTGGAAAAGTTTGGCGCAATATTGGCAAGCAGGAATCAAGCCCCTGCCGTCAATCCAAATGTAAATTATAATCCTAATCCAAATATGGCAATGCTACCTAACACGCCATATATCGCACCTGAGCCAATGCCTATTGCTAACAATATACCCGCAACGCCTATGCCAACGCCGACAGCCCCTGTCCAACAGCAAGAATCCGCATTGCAGTTGACCCCTTTAGCGTTATTACAGCTTGCGTTACTTAAAGACGCTGACAGGTCGTTTGATAAATTCAGGGATTGGAAGAGCAGAAAAGACTTAAACGATAACCCTAAAAAACTTGAAAAATTAAGGGAATCAGTTGAAGCCTTTTATGAAAATGTGCGTATCAGCTTTATAGATATTAACCCTGACTTTGAAGAAGATTTAAGCAATATAGATGTTCCGGCTCAATTACATCAGCTCGCTAATATTACAAAATCGCATTATC
>NZ_JBTSRB010000090.1:0-4793 GCF_054637675.1 Metallibacterium sp. | reverse complement strand
TGCGGGAACACAGCAGCACGCGTGTCACCACATCACTGACGCACGCGCGCAGCGCGACCAGCGCCACATGAGCGGCTTGCGCATAGGGGTAGCCATAGACGCCGCAACTGATCGCCGGAAACGCCACGCCGCGCGCGCCGGCCTGCGCCGCCGCCAGCATGCTGCTGCGGTAGCAGGCCGCCAGAAGTCGCGCCTCGTTGGCATGGCCGCCGCGCCAGACCGGGCCGACCGCATGCACCACCCAGCGTGCGCGCAGACCGAAGCCCGGCGTCACGCGCGCTTCGCCGGTCGGGCAGCGCACACCGGGTTCGACTTCGGGCAAGGCGTGGCAGGCGCGCAGCAGCCCGGGGCCGGCGGCGCGGTGGATGGCGCCATCGACCCCACCGCCGCCGAGCAGCGCGGGGTTGGCGGCATTGACGATGGCATCGACATCGAGCGTGGTGAGATCGGCGATGCGCAGGATCATCTGGGTCATGGCGCGATGCCTGGAATGCCTGATTGTGTCCGCAAAGTGCGCAAAGCAACGCAAAGACAGCAGTAGCGGTAGAGAGTGATCCAAGCGATTCCTTCGCGCGCTGCGCGTCCTTGGCGGACCCGCGCCATCGCCTGGAACGCCCGCAGCAGCCAAGCCGGCGCCACTATAATCCGCGCATGCCGATGTCTCCTTCCGATCCGCGTCGCCCGGCGCCGCAAGCCGCCGCGCGCGCGGCGGAACAGCGCATGGTGGGGCTCAACGCCTGTCGCGCCGCGTTCGCGCGGCGACCGCAGGATTTGCGCAAGCTGTGGCTCACCGTCGAGCGCCAGCGCGAGCTGCGCCCCATGCTGGCCTGGTGCGTGCGGCAGCGCATCGGTTATCGCGTGGTCGCGGCCGAGGAGATCGCCAAACTCAGCGGCAGCGATCACCACGAAGGCGTGTGCTGCGCGTTCCTGCGCGCGCCCGTATTGAATCTCGATGCATTGCTGCGTGACTTGCGCGCCGGCCCGGCGCTGCTGCTGTGGCTGGAGGGCGTGGGCAATCCGCACAATCTCGGCGCGCTATTACGCAGCAGTGCGCACTTCGCTGTCGCCGGCGTGCTGCTGGCACCGGGCAGCGAGTTGACGCTGTCGCCCGCCGCGCTGCGCATCGCCGAGGGCGGCGCCGAAGCGGTGCCGGTGCTGCGCCTCGAGCACCGCGAGTCGGCGCTGGCGCAACTGCATGGCGCCGGTTTCGCGCTGGCCGCCACCACACCGCATCGCGCGCAGTCGGTGTACGCGGCCAAGCTGCCGGCGCGCATGCTGCTGTGGCTGGGCGCCGAGGGCGCGGGTCTGCCCGGCGCACTGCAGGAGGCGGCCGACCTGCGCCTGCACATCCCCGGCAGCGGCGCGGTGGAAAGCCTGAATGTATCCGCGGCGGCGGCGGTGCTGTGTTCCGAGTGGTACCGGCGCCATGTTGCCGTGGCGCCGGCTTGAGCGGCGCGCTTACTTCTTCAGCAGATCTCGGATCTCGGTGAGCAACTGCACATCAGCCGGCGGCGGCGGTGGACCGGCTGCGGCGGGCTTGGGTTGGGTCAGGCGGTTGATGCCGCGCACCATCATGAAGATAGCCGCGGCGATGATCACGAACTGGAGGACGGTGTTGATGAACACGCCGATGGCAATGGCTACCTCGGGATGCCCCGGCTCAGCCGCGCGCAATATCCATTTCCACGCCGAAAAATCCACGCCGCCGATGAGCAGGCCGATCGGCGGCATGATCACATTGTCCACCAGCGCGGTGATGATCTTGCCGAAAGCCGCGCCGATCACCACGCCCACGGCAAGGTCCATGACATTGCCGCGCATGGCGAATTGCTTGAACTCGCCGAGCATTCCCATGTGCCACTCTCCCCAAGTGCCGCGGAGTGCGGTGCCGCGAGATTAGCCCGATAGCGTGATCATTGGCAGAGGTTGCCAATGCCTCAGACCATACGCCCTTCGAGGCTGGCGATCTCACCAAGACTGGCGCGGTAGCGATCGCCGCGTACAAGCGGGCCGACGCCGGCCGGTGTGCCGGTGAAAATCACATCCCCGGCCTGCAGCGTCCACAGCTTCGAGAGTTCGTGGATGATTTCCGGCAGCGCCCAGATCATGTCGCTGATGTCGGTGTGCTGGCGCGGCGTGCCGTTGACTTCAAGGTTCAGCGCGGCGTGCTGCGGATGACCACACGTGCTCGCCGCGCACAGCGCCGAGACCGGCGCCGAGGCGTCGAAGCCCTTGGCGCTGTCCCACGGCGCGCCATCGGCCTTGGCGCGCGCCTGCAAGTCGCGGCGCGTCAGGTCCAGGCCCACGCCATAAGCGTGGACGCATGCCAAGGCATCGGCGACGGCGATGTCGCGGCCGCCGCGCGCCAGCGCGACCACCATCTCCACCTCGTGGTGCAAATCGCCGGTGACGCTAGGGTACGGCACCTCGGGGTCCAGCCACAGCGCGTCGCTCGGCTTCATGAAAAACACCGGGCTGGAGCGCGCGCTGTCGCCGCCCATCTCGCGCACATGGTCGCCATAGTTGCGCCCGATGCAGTACACGCGATGCACCGGAAACCGCGCGCCACTGCCCTGGATCGGCAGGCTGACGGGGGCGGGTGGAGTGAACAGGAAGTCCATGGGGAAATCCGCTGCCGGGGGAGACACTTTAAATTAAATGAGGCGCCACCTGTGTGTGCAGCCTGTTTCCACCATCCCGCGGCACCATCGGCGGGCGGCCCGTGCGCCGCGCTTCCGTTCCAGCGCGTCGCGCACCGGCCCCACATTCGGCCAGCTCAGCCCGGCCAGCGCGACGACGAATCAGAGCTACGACGCCGAAGGCAACCTGACCAGCTACAGCTACACGGTACCCAATCAGTTCACGGCCATCTACACGGTCAGCTACCTCAAGCGCGATGGTTATCTGGAGCAGGCCACCGCGGGCAGCGGTTACACCCCGGCGACCGACACCTCGCTGCCCGACACGCTGGGCCAGCGCATCGCGGTGCAGCAGACCGAGCAGTTGTTCAGCGGCACGGTGTCCGCGACCACGCGCGTGTACAGCTATGACGGAGAGGGGTAGATCCTCGGTCGTACCGACGGCTGACGACATGACGATGTGCTCGATGCCGAGAGCGCCGAAGAGGATGCCTGAGCCGGGGATCGCGTAACATGATCGCCACCGCCCTGGAGTCCGCCATGAGTCTGCCTGTGACCTCGAAGCAAGAAGTCGCGCAGTTGCTGGCGCAGTTGCCGGACGACGCCACGCTGGAAGACATCCAGTACCACGTGTACGTGCTGGAAAAAATCCAGCGCGGGCGGGCGGACATCGCCGCGGGGCACGGCCATACCCACGAGCAGGCGCGCGAGCGATTGGCGCGATGGCTGCCACACTGATCTGGTCGAGCGAATCGCTCGACGACATCGACGCGATTGCCCAGTTCATCGGTCGCGACTCGCCGCATCACGCGCAACGCGTGGTGGAAGGGTTGCTCGAGCTGGGCGAGTCGATCACCGCGCATCCGCTGGGCGGGCGCGTGGTGCCCGAGTTGGGCGACGTGCAAGTGCGCGAGCGCTTCCTCTACAGCTACCGCCTGATCTACGAAGTGCGTCCCGACCGCATCGAGGTGTTGGCGGTGCTGCATGGTCGGCGCTTGCTGGAATCGATCGGCGAGCGGTTTGAGGGCTGAGCGACGTCGCTGAATGTGGCGCATCGGAAAGCACTGCGTGGTAGCCGAAAACGCACCTCGGGAGTTCCGAGCTGGAGCGCACGCACTGGATCGACCGCGATGCTCGCCAACGTGCTGACACGCCAACGAAAACACGCGCATCGGCGGCGAAGTGCACGTCGGTCGAGTGTGTTCGGCAACGCGCTGGGGAATGCGATCGCGGGGATCGATGCCTACCGTCAGGCGCAGCAGCCGGCTGGCGCGTCCACCCCCGAGAACGGCATCCCGGTCAGCAACGCCGACATCAGCCAGCAGATCGCGCAGGACATCGGCACGCCCTCGCTGGACGTGCCGAACCTGGCGCAGAACCCGAGCCTGGATTTCAGCGGATTCAGCGGTGGCACCACCACCGTCGGCAGCGCCGGCGCGCAAGGCTGGTGGGGCGTGGCGCAGTCGGTACTCGGCCCCAACGCCAGCAATGCCGCGATCGAGCAGTGGGTGCAGGCGGCGATCTCGGCCAACAACGGCCAGACCGTGCTGCAGCAAGGCCAGGTGGTGAACCTGCCCGGCAGCGATGAGATCGTCACCGATGCCGCGCAGCTGAGCTATGACGCGGCCAACGCCACGTACCAGGCGGCGCAGGCGACGGCGAGCGTGCAATCGGAGGCGGCGCTGTGGGGCACCATCGCCGGCATCGGCCAGGAACAGTCGCTGCAGCAGATGATGGATGCGCCCGCTGCGATGGGCTTCTCGGCTCTGCAGATGCAATTGGCGGATACCAATCCCAACAGCGCGGCCGGTGAGCAACTGCAGGCGCAGATGCAGCAGGCGAACGCAGAGTCCTTCAAGAGCTTTCTGCTCAGCACCGGGTTCACCCCGCCGCCTCAAGGGCCGCTCATGCAGGCCTATAATCCGGCAGCCGAGCAGGCGTACCAGGCGAACTTGAACAACATCGCCTACTTTGCAGCAGGCCCCGTCTTGGGCGTTGGCATCCCGTTGACACGCGCTCTCGGAGGCAGTGAGCAGGCGGCGGCAGACGCCGGAGAAATGGGTGCTGGTTTGCTGCTGGGTGCGGTTGGAGTACCTGGGGATGCAGCACTCAGCGAGGTTGCAAATGGCAGTGCTGCTGATAACATCGTTCCAA
>NZ_JBTSRB010000089.1:0-4806 GCF_054637675.1 Metallibacterium sp. | reverse complement strand
CGTCGTCGTCAACAACAAGCCGCAGGCGCGGCTGAATCTGCTGCTGAGCCTGACGCTGCTCGGTCTGCTGCTGCTGCTGTGGGCGGCGCTGGCGGTCAGCACCGACACTTTTCTGACCGCGAACAACCTGACCAACCTGATGCGGCAGGCGACCATCTGGGCGGTGATTGCGATCGGTCAGACCTTCGTCATCATCACCGCCGGTATCGACCTTTCGGTCGGCACCGTGCTGGGGTTTGCCGGCGTGGTGATCTCGCTGCTGTTGCAGGCGAACGTGCCGATCTGGCTGGCCATTGTGCTGACGCTGCTGGTCGGGGTGGCGATCGGCATGTTCCATGCGTTCGGTGTGATAAAGCTCGGCCTGCCGCCGTTCATCATGACGCTGGCGACGCTGACCGCACTGCGCGGCATCGGGCTGTTGATGACCAACGGCAGTTCGATCTCGATCACGGTGGACAGTTTCACCAGCTTTTCGCGCGGCGCGGTGCTGGGCATTCCCAATCTGTTCTGGATGGTGATTCTGCTGGCCATTCCATCGTTCGTGTTCCTGCATCTCAGCCGCTGGGGTCGCTATCTGTTCGCGATCGGCAGCAACCCGGAGGCGGCGCGGCTGTCGGGCGTGAACGTGCAGGCAATGCTGTATGTCGCCTACACGCTGTCGGCGACGTTCGCCGCCTTTGCCGGCATTCTGACGACATCGCGCATCGGCATCGGCAACGCGACGACGGGCCAGGGGTGGGAGTTGCAGTCGATTGCGTCCTCGGTGATCGGCGGCACCAGCCTGTTCGGCGCCGTCGGCAGCATCCACGGCCCGCTGCTCGGCAGCATTCTGCTCACCACCATCAACAACGGCGCCAATCTGCTGAACGTCAATCCGTTCTGGCAGCTTATCATCACCGGCGGGCTGATTATTGTGATCGTGTATTTCGACCAATTGCGGCGAAGGAAGCGGTAACGGGTTTTGTTCGGTGACGATATGGCAATGCTGTCGGTGTGGATCAATTTGGTGTGATGGCTGCACCACGCCGCCAGCTGGCGTTGTCGCAAGAGATGACCTTCCTCTGTCGGCCAAACCCTCATGACCTCCCTCATTTTCAGACTGCACCGAACATCTGTGCGAAGACCGGCTGGGCAGCCAGCATCCCGGTGAACTTCTCGATCAGCGGCCGGAGGAGGAACCCGGTCATGTTGGGCATGAGGTCGTAGAGCATGCAGCCCTGCCGGAACAGCGAGTGCGTGCGGCGCCTTGTGGTGCTGGTTTTGAGATGGCGGTCGTAGCCGAGCGATTCCCCGGCGGCCCCGGGCAGCGTCAGCAGGACCACGGCGAAGGCGCTGATCAGCCACAGGCGGTCCCGCCGGTCGGGGGTGCTGACATGCATCGATCCCAGCCCCATGCCGAAGCGCAGGTCCTTGGCGTCGCGGAAGCTGCCCTCGATATCCCATACAAGAGACCTCTAATAAGTTGACAGGATTCGACGAATCCCCGAGACTCGGTCTCCAAGCGCTATGCGCGGTGGTGCGTTGGCTTGGATCACGCAATGAGCGAGGGGTCGTCTTATCCGGTCTGGGAGACACTGCCGGCGGAACGGCAGCACGGCCTCGTGCGCACACTCGGCCAAATGGCGATGCGCCAGATCCGCAACCCGTCGACCGCACAGCAGACCGTCGGGGAGACAGCCGATGATGACAGACGGGGATCTCGCGCCACGGCCGCCCGGTGGGCTGTCGGACAAAATCTTTCGGCGGCATCGTGAACGTTTGGCGATTGTCTATATCCGTCAGTCGACGCTTCAGCAGGTTGAACGCCATCAGGAATCGACCCGGCTACAATACGCTTTGGTTGATCGCGCCTTTCATCTCGGCTGGGCGCGGGAGAGCATTGTGGTGGTCGACGACGACCTTGGCCGCTCGGGTGCGACGATCGAAGGCCGGCTCGGCTTTCAGCGCCTGGTGGCGGAAGTCGGCCTTGGCCGTGTCGGGTTGGTGCTCGGCGTGGAGATGTCGCGCCTGGCCCGATCGAACCGGGACTGGCACCAGCTTTTGGAGATCTGCGCGCTGTTCGACACGCTTATCGCCGATGTCGATGGTGTCTATGATCCCGCCCACTTCAATGATCGGCTTTTGCTCGGGCTGAAAGGCACAATGTCGGAGGCGGAACTGCACATCCTCAAGGCGCGGATGCTGGAAGGCAGGCGTGCCAAGGCGCGGCGGGGCGAACTCGGCAAGTCGGTGCCGATGGGGTATGTGCGGCGCCTCTCCGGCGAGGTGGCGCTGGACCCGGACGAGCAGGCACAGGCAACGATCCGCCAGGTGTTCGCGCTGTTCGAGCGGTTTCGTACCGTTGGCAAGGTGCTGCGCTATCTGGTCGAGCACGACATCCGGATGCCGGTGCGCCTCCCCGGCGGCCCCGGCAAGGGCGAGCTCGAATGGCGCCGCGCCAACCGCCCGACGCTGCACAATCTGTTCGGCAACCCGATCTACGCCGGTATCTACGCGTATGGCGTGCGCGCGACCGACCGGCGGCGGCAAAAGCCGGGGCGGCCGGGCACCGGGCGACGTTCGCCGCGGGCCGGCGAAGCCGACGTGTTCGTGCCGGATCGGCTACCAGCCTATATCACCCGCGAGCAGTTCGATCGCAATCAGGCGCGACTGCGTGCCAACCGGGCGGATCGTCTCGGCCCGGTGCGGTCCGGCACGGCGTTGCTGTCGGGCTTGGTGGTGTGCGGTCGGTGCGGATTGCGCATGACAGCCGCTTACAACAATGCTGGCCATGCGGCGCGCTACATATGTGGTGGCCAAAACTCGAGCTACGGCGCGCCGTTTTGCCAATCGTTGAAGTCCGCTCCGGTTGATACAAAAATAACATCCATAGTCCTGAAAGCGCTGGAACCCGCAGCACTGGAGGCCAGTCTCGCGGTTGCCGCCGATCTGCAAGCTGAGCGCACCGCTCTGGAGCAGCAGTGGCGTCAACGTCTGGAACGCGCGCAATACAAGGTTGACCAGGCGCGTCGCCGTTACGCCAGCACCGAACCAGAAAACCGGCTGGTGGCGCGGACGCTGGAGCGCGACTGGGAGGAAGCTTTGGCCGAGCAAGGTCGGCTTGTCGCCGATCACGAGCGCTTTCGGCGCGAACGCCCGCAACCGCCTTGTCCCGCGGAACTGGCCACGATCCGACAACTGACGGCGGATCTGCCGGCGTTGTGGCAGGCGCCGACGACGACCAGCGAAGAACGTCAGACCATCGTGCGCTTCCTGCTCGAGCGGGTTCTGCTCACCATCGTCGACGCCAGTGAGCAGGTCCTCCTGGAATGCCACTGGCATGGCGGGAGCCGGACGACCCACACGCTGATACGCCCGGTGGCGCGGGTGAAGGCGCTCAGCACCTATGCCGCGCTGCTCGCGCGTGCCGTTGACCTGCACCGGGTGGGTCACGGGTGCGCCGACATCGCGGCAATCCTCAACCAGGAAGCCTGGCGACCGCCGAAGCGGCGCGACACCTTCAACGCCCCGATGGTGCGCCGCCTTCTGACCACGGCCGGCGTCATCGAGCCTGGGCTGCGCCGGCCTCGGACGATTGCGGAGCGACAGCCGGATGAATGGACGATCCGCGAACTGGCCGCAGAACTTGGTGTACCGGAGCCAACGCTCTACAACTGGGTGCAAAACGGACGCCTGCTCAGCCGTTCGGTCAAAGCTGGCGCCGGTTCCGCCAAGCTGGTCACGGCCGACGCCGCCACGATTGCCAACCTGAAGACGATCCGGGCAACGCCGCCACCCTGGCGCCGATTGCCATCGCGCGTGAGGAATCCCAACGGTACAACCCTCGATTCTTGAGAGTCGTCATGCCTCGTTCGATGACCGTGGCGCCGAACCCCCAGCCATTGCCGACCCGCTCCCGTGGCCGAGGTCTGGGCTGCCGATATCACCGCAGCGGTGTCCAGCTTGTTCGTTCTCTCCTAGCCGGAAAGCCATTGTATCTCGTCACAGTGACGGGATAGAGTGCCGCATGCCCGGACCCAGACCACAAGGCGATCACGCATTAACCTCGGCCGAGCGCATGCGACGCCTTCGCGAGAAACGCAAGGCCGAGGCAGAAGACAAACCGCCGGACAAGCCAGCAGTGGTGATCCGCTATCGCCACCCCAAAGATCGGCGCAGCCGACCCGAGCAATGGGCGGATGCGGTTAACACGCTCATGGACTGCCTCGACCGATATCAGCAGTGGCGCGTAAACCTGCCCGACAGTCTTGTTGACAGTGCGCTCGCCGAGCGCCTCGACGCCATGCTGGAATTGCGCGACCTCGTTGACCAGCTATCTCTCGCCGATCCGCCGCGCGGATTTGGACGGGACTGAAAGAGGACCCTCGATGTTCCACCCAAAATGCCTCGTTGCAGGTCGAACCCACCCACCACTTGATTCTTGAGAGTCGCCATGCCTGGTCGATATCGATCCCCCAGCGCCTGGCATAGTGGTTGACCAGCACGGCGGCCGTCGCGTCTGGGTCGCTCGCGGCAAGGCACCACGGCTCCTTCATGCCCTTGGCATGCACGCAGACCACGGTGGCGACCGGATAATCGGCGGCGGTGACGGCGGCCCCGCGCAGCGTCCGCGCCCGCCCGCCGGCGCCAACCCAATCGGCTGCCGCACGCACTTTGCCGTCGGCGGCGGTCACCGCGATGTTGCCGCGGAAGCGGATGACGTAGCCGAAACCAAGCTCGCCCAGGAACGCAAACAGCTTCTGGTCGCCGAAGCCGCGGTCGGCCAGGATGGTCACGCGGCAATCTGGCGGCATGGTTTCAGCCAGG
>NZ_JBTSRB010000088.1:0-4832 GCF_054637675.1 Metallibacterium sp. | reverse complement strand
AGTAAAATTAGGGGTAGCAGTGCAATAATCGGTAATGCAAGATTTGGGATGGTATTATCGAATAAAACCGAATACACAGATATTCACGATAAATTACTCGAATGCGTAAAATCAAACTATGCAATCGGCGAAACAATTAAACTTTACAATAATCCGAAAACTTTTATCGCAAGACCCTTTTCACAGGAGGATAAAGAAAATGACGAAGACTAAACTATTTTGCAAAATTTGTAAAGAAGTAGATTTGGCATATCCGAAATTAACGCCTGAAGAAAAGTTTTTAATTGCATCTTTGGAATATGACCTCGCAAAAACAGGTTTAATGGTTAATAATACATAGCGAAAAAACGAACGCTGTTATTGTTTTTTGCCAC
Source organism: Metallibacterium sp. (assembly GCF_054637675.1). NCBI lineage: Bacteria > Pseudomonadati > Pseudomonadota > Gammaproteobacteria > Lysobacterales > Rhodanobacteraceae > Metallibacterium > Metallibacterium sp. The sequence continues at coordinate 4,458 of NZ_JBTSRB010000088.1, read as the reverse complement.
GATAAATTAAAATAGGTATGTTTGTATCAAATGGAAAATTAAACAGGGTTAAATCGCTTAATATTGAATGAAAAATAAAAATAAAGCATTTGCGAAAGAGGGCGGTATATCATGACAAACCCGCCATGACAAACCCGCCATGACAAACATGATAAAATGACTTATATTTTATTATTTATTAATTTCAAACGTTGTTATATTTTTAATAAAATTAAGTAAATAAATATTTCAAATTATGATAAAAAATTAATATCAAAATAATAAAAATTAAATCGCAATAATATTTTCATAATTTTGGGTTTTTTGTCATGATATTCCCATTTTCAGAATTTGTCATGATATGTGATTTGTCATGACAAGAATGCTCTCTTTTTGTCATGACGTTATTTGTCAATTTTTCACGCAAACAGTGGAGGAGTGCCGCCCTTCTGGAATTTTTTATAAAATATAAATTAAACAAAATCGCCCTACCCTGCTCTACCCTGCCGAGCAAACCCTTGCTATTGCTATACTTTTTTTTAAAAACTAATAATAGAATTTTAAAAAATACTTTGTAGATTTTAAAAGAGTTTGCGAGTTTTCAACCGCCCTACTCCGCTGCGCTTTTACTTGGTATTATTTAATTTGCAGTCTATTTGTTTTTTAAAAAAATAACACTGTTTTAAAAAAATAAATTAAATATATTTTTCGGAGCAATAAAAAAATAAATCTTGAAATAAATTTTAAAAAAATGATTAGCAATTTTTAAAAAAATAATTGTCTTTTTTTATAAAATTAAAAAAAATAAAATTAAAAATAAATTTCTGTTCTGGTAATTTTGATTTTTAAAATCTTTTTTTTAAATTTTGGCACGATTTTTGCAATCTTTATTATATGTAAATTTTATTTTTCAAAATATAAAACTATCAATTTATTTTTTAAAAAAAATAATATATTAAATAAACTTTTAAATGGATAATATATAAAAAAAGATAGACGGCAAACATATATAAATACTACATAAATAAAAATAGTTTAAAATAATTAAAAAAAAATGAAAAAAAAGCTTGACTTATTAAAAACAGTATAATATACTTAAAACATAAAGAAATTAAAATTAATTTAAAAAGGAGAAAAAAAATGAGATTGAGATACGGTTCACTGGGATCCGCCGCAACATTCGAATTCGAGGGCGGCGGAACAAATGATAAAAGGAAAATCGGCAAAACAGCCGATGAATGCAGAGTCATAGATGAAAATGACTTTGCAGAATCTAAATCTGCAAACGATAAAAAGTTTGCAGATTTAGACAGATTTTTGATGTCTCATCCGGACATCAAAATAGGAGAATATAATTTTAATGTTAATAGGGAAGAATCTTCCTTATTTTGGAACGGCAGTTATTTGGATAACTGCCCTGAAAATTTTGATAAATTTTCTGAAGAAGAATCGTTAAAATTCTTCGAGAAAATTATTAATAATTTTCTCGAAGGCGCTGAATAAATTTAAAAGGAGAAATTTAAAAGGAGAAAAAAAATGAAAGCGAATCAAATTTTGAAAAGGTTGAATGAAGGAGAAAAAATCGGATACGTCAGCAATGACTATCCTGGAAAATGTTATGAATTGTTAATTTTTAAAAAAGGGCAGTATTATTTTGAAACGGGGTCTCCATTTGACCCCAGAGAGGTGACAATTGTGTCACCTCTTCGAGCTATTAAAATAGCTCGAATGTTGTTAGTAGAAGAATAAAAAAAAATAAATTAATTTTTATATAGCCGTCCCGAGTCGCGAAAGCGGGTTACTCTCAGGATGGCTGGAGAAAAAAATGAAATTTAATCTTTATAAGGCGGGTTTAAATCCCGCCAATAAAACGAAATTTTTTAATGCATCTTTTAATGCTTTAATAGCATTAAAAGATGCTGAGAGAATTAATCTCTCATCCGTTTCTATGAAATATTGTAGAAATGGAGAAATACTCGTGTTTTTTTGCAAACATGGAGACGTGAAAATGGTAGTTTGTGACTCGCTTGGAAATTACAAGTCACAAACTGATTGGAGATAATAAAAGCCCTCAAATCAACATAATCTATTGTTATGTTGATTTGAGGGCTTTTTTGATTGTAAATATAAGGAGGTATGAAATGGAAACATTTATTGATTTAAGTAGTAATCAAAAAATTAAAGATGCGATAAAAAAAATAGAGATTTTAATCTCTATGAAAATTTCAAATTCAAAAAAAAATTAATTTAAAAAAAAGCCCTTCGGGGCGAGGAGGATTTATGGGTGGTGGTGGTGTAAATACAAGTGCTGATTATTACAAAAGAAAAGGAGTTGACGAATTTAAAGAGAGTAATGAATATTTGCAATTAGTTAAAGACGCACGAATAAAAGATATATCTTTGATGACTAATATTTGTGAAGCCCAAAACGATGAGGAATTAATTAGTTTTTTGAATAAAAAAGGCTATGAACTAATTAATATTGAAGGATTAAAATTTTTCTTTTTAAAAAAATCACTTGTTATTGTAATACATAAAGTTGAAGAAATAAAAATTGAAGATATTATAAATACTACTGAAGATGATGAAATTATAAATTTCATGAAAAAACAAGGATTTACGCATATTTGCACAGATTGTGGTGAATTTTATTTTAAACGGCATGATAAAACACTTATATTAAAATAATTTAAGCCCTTCGGGGCGAGGAGGCTTTATGAAAAGATTAATTAGATTTATTAAAAATATTTATTTTTCAAGAAGTTTATTAAATAGATACTCTTTTAAAAATACAATTAGAGATTGTTATATTGTCTCTAAAAATATTAATGAAACAGAATCTTTAATAAAATTTATGAAAGAAAATTAATAACTAAAAATAATTGAAATCATGAGCGGGGAATAATCCCCGCCTAAATTAAACTAATATCATGATAAAGGAGGCAATATGACAAAAGAAATCAATTTAAAACACTTAAGTGAAGATGTTTATTTGTTAGGAACAAAAGGTAGTTTTTATTTTATCAACAAAGATAATATTGTTTATAGAATGGGAAGACCAAGAAAAAAACATCAGTTTTGCGATAGAATTATTATGGAAATATTAAGCAATCCTAAAACAGAACTTCAGGATAGATTTGGCATTAGTAATTATGAAAAGTATATTTATCCAAAATTACAAAAAATAGGATATTTTGAGGAGGCAAAATCATGACAAAGGGAGGGCTTTACAATGAAATTTAAACTTCAATATAATCACAATAATCACAGTATAGATTTATTTGAATTTACAATATTTTTAGGTTTAATGGCAATTTTAGTTAATTTAATTTGAAATTAAGGGAGGGCTTCAAAATGAAAATAATAATTAAAAAAGAAGCATTAAAAACAAAATTAAAAATAAAAATAATATTAATAAATGACAAAGCGAAAAAGTTTTCAGCTTTGTCATTAGGAACAATAAAAAATGAAATTGGACATTCTGGAAGAGTGCAACTTCTCGAAAAATATTATAGAAATATCAATGAAAAAGAATTTAACTTTTCAATAGAGACAAAAAGTATTGAAAAGAGAAAAGCTTTTGAAATAGAAAAAATGAATGAAATAAAGAAAGAAATGAATAAAATAAAAAAAGAAATGATTCTCAAAACTAAAAAATTCATTTCAGAAACAAAAAAAGAAAACGAAGAAATTAGTAAAAAAAATGAAATAAAAAGTAAGGAAATTTCAAAAAATAAATCGGCAAATATAAAAGCATTTGCTAATCTTGATTTTGAAAATGCAGACGAAAAATTTTTACTGAATGAATTTGGGCGTCCTTTTAAAAGAAATAAAATCATAGATAGAAGCACAAAGTTTGGATGTTTTTTAACGGCAGAAATATCATACACAGAATATCAAAAATATCATGGAGCATTGGAAACAACTGGGAAATTCGCATTGCAAGGAATAGATGAAGGGCAGAGATGGAATATTTTTTTTAGGAATGATTATTTTGTTGGAGAAAGAGGGTTTGACATGACGTGCATAGATGCGATGTCTGAAATATACCAAAACAAAATTGATGATTCTTGGGAACATCAAGGTGAAATTTTCTTCAAAAAGATAAATGATAATATTGATATTAACAATGATAATGAAAATATCAATATTGAACTTGAACTTGGCAGGCATTATTTAAATGGCGTAGGAATTGTTGCAAAAGATGCAACAAATGAAAATATTAGAAAAATAGTTTTGAAAACTTCAGGTGCAACAATTTCGCACCCTGAACACAAAACTAAAAATTTAGTTGCTGGCGAGTATGTTATTTTATACCGCCAAAATGCTGATTAAACTAATCGGGCGGGGTTGAGAATCCTCAACTCCGCTTATAAATAAACTAATATCATGACAAAGGAGGATTAAAAAAAAATGTCAACAATAAAAAATAAGTCGGAATACTTGGCGGCGGAAAAGGGCTTCAAGTATTCATTTAAC
>NZ_JBTSRB010000087.1:0-4840 GCF_054637675.1 Metallibacterium sp. | reverse complement strand
CCTGAGGAAGGCAAAAAAGGGCGGGCAACCGCGCTGATCGTTCGCAGGTGTGGCTGCGCCATCACAGTGACGTGAAACGAAACGCGGTAACCTGCTCTTCGCTGGCAATTGGCCTGACGTCTCCGCTAAACGAGACTCACGTTAAATTGAGGTCCGGTTGGCGATGGTCAAGAAGAAGCTGGCGCGTGCCACGGATACGAATACGATCATGGCCGTTGCCACAAATATTGTGGTTTTGCATCCGCGCATCACATCCAGACATACTGCACTGCTCGCCCGTTGGCTTGACGCAGGGCAACGGATGGGATTGTGCGATGCTTGCGCTTTCTTCCCCGATCGTGATGAGCGCCAGCGCGATTATGTGCTGGTCTGGGTGCGTGAGAACCCTGATCCGGCCTACATGGTGCAGTCGGCCGGCACCGTCTGGGTGGTGACGGATGCGGTGCGCGAGCGCGAACTGGCGCGGCTGCCCAATTTTGCGGCGGCGCTCAACTTCATCCGTCCGGTGCTGCCGCTGGAAGCCGCCGCCTGAGTGTTTGTCCGGAAACAACGGCTGTGATTGCAGTTTGTTAGGGCGCGTCGTCAATTGAGCCAAACGGTGGCTGCGGCGAGGTGGATGGCGGCGAGGAAGTTCCGGGCGGTCTTGTCGCTGCGCGTTGCGATGGCACGGGATTGCTTGAGCCTGGCGAAGAAGCTCTCGATCAGGTGGCGTGCTTTGCAGAGCTTGCGGTCATGGTCGCGAGGAATCCCGCCGACTTTTTTTGGCGCCCGCGCTGTGCTGATGCGCCCGCCCGATGGTGCTGTCGATCATCGCGTATCCGTTGTCGGCGTCGCCGGCAGATGTGCAAAGACCCTCTGCCACACACCGCTTTTGGCCCAGCGGCTGAATCGCCGATGGACATTCTTCCAGTCCCAGAAGCGCTCCGGCAGGTCGCGCCAGGGAATGCCGGCGCGATAGCGATACAGCACCGCCTCGACAAACAGCCGGTGTGAGGTCGCGCGACGCGGATGCAGCGACGCGCTCGGGGCGCGACCTCATTGAAGCCGGATTGAACTGAACCGCGGGCCGCAGGCGCTATCTATGGGCGTTGTATGGCGTGCGCTGTGGGATTTGGCGGACGGAAGGCTGTTCGGAGCGGTCTGCGCGGTCGCGGCGGAGGGGCGGGCAACCTGTCGCAGGGTGGCGATCAAGCGTTGATGACCCGTGGGATGCTGCGGACGGGGACGATGACGAGCGATGGGTCTGTTAGGCGACGCCCAAAAATGACTGCGTCATGGGGGCTGTTTGGGCATAGGCGCTGGAAAGAAACTCGCTCCGTTCAGGCCGCCGCCGGTGTGATCTGGACGTCATATCCGAGGCTCTGAAGCCGATTGACGAGGCGCTTCGTTTGGGTGGCTTTGGCTCTTTGATCGAAGTAGTCGGCACCGAGATCCTGGTACAGGGTCCCGTTGGTCAGCATGTGATAGATGGCTGTGAGGATTGACGCGGCCACGGCGCCGATCGCTTTTTTCATTCCGCGCCTCGCCCTGATCCGGTTGAACTGTGCCTGAAGGTAGCAGCCTTTTTTGCGGGCGCCGGCCCATGCGCATTGGACAAGGGCGGTCTTGAGCCAGGGCGCGCCTTTGCGCATGCGGTTGGATCGTCGCTTACCCGCGCTCTCGTCGTTCTTCGGGCAGAGACCAGCCCAGGAGATCAGGTGCCCTTCGGTGGGGAAGCGAGTCATGTCATTGCCGATCTCGGCCATGATGGTCTGGGCGCTCAGGTCGCTGACCCCCGGGATCGTGGTCAGCAGCCGGATGGCGGTGCGAAAGGGCTCGACGTTGTCCTCGACCTCCGCATCAATGCCGGCGATGGCGGTGCCGAACACGTCGATCTGCTGAAGATGCAGGCGTAGCAGGAAGCGATGGTGCCGTGTTACCCGGCCGCGCAACGCTTCACGCAGCACCGTCGCCGGCGCCTTGATTTGCCGGTGAGCGAGCGTCGCCAGTTCATCCGGATCGGTCGTGCCCGCGATCAGCGCCTCCACCATCGCCCGGCCGGACACACCGATGATATTGGAGATCACCGAATCCAGCTTGATGTTGGCGTCCTCCAGCGTCTTTTGCAGCCGCTGGACGTGGCTGGTCCGTTCGCGGACGAGTTGCTTGCGTGTGCGCAACAGACCACGCATCTCCTGGGTCTGGGCGTCCGGCACGAAGCTGCCGCGGACCAGGCCGTGCGCCAGCAGATCAGCCAGCCAGGTCGCATCGTTCACGTCGGTCTTGCGGCCGGGAACATTCTTCACATGCGCCGCATTGGCGAGCAGCAGTGTGAAATCACCATCGCCAAGGATGTGCCAGACGGGCTTCCAGTAAACCCCGGTCGCCTCCATGACGATATGGGTGCAGCCGGCCGAGGCCAGCCATTCCGACAGGTCCAGCAGCGCTCTGGTCGTTGTCTTGAACGTGCGGACCTCACGTTCAACCTTGCCGTCCACCGCCTGGCGCAGGCATGCCACGACCATGTCCTTGTGCACATCGAGACCGGCGCAATGCAAATACAGAACTTCCATGTCCTACCCTCCTGGCGCGCCGCCGGCTCGGAATCCCCGTTGAAGGAACTCTGGAAAACGCGCTCCCGGGCCAGCACGGCCCTTGGCGCAATCAGGGGTGCTCAGGGATCCCCGGTCCAACTAAAACACGGACTCAAGCGCACCAAGACACTATCCGACCTCTGCGCCAGCGACGACGAACCAGATTAACACGACGCCGCACCAGTTTCATGTCCAGCGGGTCGGCGCAGCCGGTGACCAACTAAAATAGATCTTGACGCGACGCGGGTCGGTTTGATTCTGAGGGTGAATGCATGACGCAGCATCGGTTCTGACCGACCCGTTCTCCGCCCTGCTGGCGCGTCTGCCGGCGGGCCTGGGTCTTGATCGTCTGGCGCTTGAGACGCAGGCGCGAGCTGGTTGATGGCGCGAGCCTGTTGCGGATCGCGCTGGCGCGCGGGCCGGGCGGGCTGTCGTTGCGGCAGACCGCGGCCTGGGCGTCCATGCCGGGGATCGCCGAACTCAGCAACCCAGGCGTCAAATACCGGCTGAACCAGGCGAGGGCGTTTCTCGCCGCCCTGGTCGAACATCTGCTGGCGGCGAAGGTCCCCGGCGCGGAGTTGCGCTGGCCCGGTCGCACCTTGCGCCTGGCCGACGGCAGTTGCGTCAGCAAACCCGGCAGCCCCGGCACCGACTGGCGCATCCACGGCGTGTTCGATCCCGGGCGCGGCGGCTTCGCGCATCTCGAACTGACCGACAGGCATGGTGCCGAAGCGCCGGAGCCCCGCAGCGGCCGAAGCCACAAGATTGGCGCTGCGCCGTGCGGCGGCCAGCAAGGGCAGAACCCTCGACCCGCGCCGCCTGATGGCAGCGGAGTTCATGATCCTGGCGACATCGTTGCCAAAGAACGGATACCGCGCCGGGGCGGTGCTCGCGGTCTACCGGCTGTGCTGGCAGATCGAACTCGCGTTCAGGCGCCTGAAATCCCTGTTGCATATCGACAAGTTACCAACGTGGACCGCGCAAGGGTCGCGAAGTCGGCTGTATGCCCACCTCATTCTTGCGTTGCTGTGTGACGATCTCAGCCAGGATTTCCTGGACTCTTCCCCCTGAGGGCTTGCCCGACGCCGCCTGTGTCCCGTCACTTTGGGCGGTGCAGAAGACCGTGCTGATGGTACTGCTTGCCATCGTCCCCGGCCCGCTCTCTCTCGCCAACATCATGGCGGCCGGCGCGATGGTTCACCGCCGCCTTGCAAACGCGCCACGACAACGAAAACCTCACATCAGATACCCGGTTCGCGACCTGTTTTAGCGCCTATGGGAGGGTAGGGTGAGGGGGTGCCCGCAGAACGGCTGCATCACGCGAGCCGCACAACCCCCTCACCCTGCCCGTGGTCTGCTTCGCAGCCCAAGCCCCCTGAAAAAGGGGGACAGGGAAGAAAACCAGCGACAGACTTCAAACTGACCCACTACCTGCGCGATCTGCCGCTCCCGCCGCACAGACCTGTGGCACAGCGTTCATCCCTGCACATCCACCAGCACGATCTCGGCGTCCGCCCCGGCCGTCAGTTCCAGTTCCGTCTCGCCGGTGATGGCGGCCCCGTCACGGGTGCCGACGGCGATCCCGTTCACCGTCACCGCACCCGTGGCCGGCACCAGATAGGCGGCACGGCCAGGGCGCAATATCTGGCGCACGCTTTGGCCGCGGCGCAGCATGCCGGCAAACACTGCGGCATCGGCATACAGCGGCAGCGCCGACCCGTCCGCCTGCGGCCGCCCGTCGGCCAGTGTGGCCAGCGCGCCTTCCACCTGCTTTGGAAACGCCCGCGCGCCCCAGCCCGGCGCGACCCCATGCTGCCCCGGCAGAATCCAGATCTGGAAGATGCGCGTCGGCAGCGCCTCCAGATTGTATTCGGAATGCACGATGCCGGTGCCGGCATGCATCACCTGCACGTCGCCCGCCTCGGTCCGGCCGCGATTGCCGAGGCTGTCCTGATGTGTGATCGCGCCTTCGCGGACATAGGTGATGATTTCCATGTCCTGGTGCGGGTGCGGATCGAACCCCTTGCCGGGCGCGATCTCATCGTCATTCCACACCCGCAAGCCACCGACGCCCATCCGCGCCGGATCGTGGTAGTGGCCGAAGCTGAAATGATGCCGCGCATTCAGCCACTCGTTGCGGAAATGGCCGAGGCGGTCGAAAGGCCGGACCTCGATCATCGTCGTTCCCCCGCTGCCGTGCATGGCATAGCGCGGCCGGCAGCGGCGGTGAAGGGCCGACGCCGCGATTTGAACGCCCGCGCGAAGTA
>NZ_JBTSRB010000086.1:0-4998 GCF_054637675.1 Metallibacterium sp. | reverse complement strand
ATGCCCTGAAGCTGCCAGTGGCAGCTTCAATGCGCATGGCCAGGTGAGGCAGGATGCCGAACGGGCCGCGACCCAGGGACGGCTGCTTGCCCCACCCTCCGCGGACGCATGCCCTGAAGCTGCCAGTGGCAGCTTCAATGCGCATGACCAGGTGAGGCAGGATGCCGAACGGGCCGCGACCCAGGGACGGCTGCCTGCCGAACCCTCCGGGCCGCGCATGCGACATGCCATGAATGGCATGTCGCACAACGCTCCCGGGATGAATGCTTGCTCAAGAGGCAAGGATTCGCGCGCATTGTTGCGCAGCATCGTAAGTGGTGCGACGCAAAATAATCTGCTAGGTTTGCCGCATGGCAACATCCAATCGCATCATCAAGAAATACCCCAACCGGCGTTTGTACGACACCGAGATCTCGAGCTACATCACGCTGGAGGAAGTGCGCCAGTTGGTGCTCGACGGCGAGATCTTCGAGGTGCGCGACGCCAAGACCAACGACGACCTCACGCGCAGCGTGCTCTTGCAGATCATCGCCGAGCATGAGCAGCTAGGCCAGCCGATGTTCTCGGTGCCGTTGTTGACGCAGATCATTCGCTTTTACGGTGATGCCCTGCAGGGCCTGATGGGCCCTTACCTCGAGCGCAGCATGCAGGTCTTTCTGGAACAGCAGCAGCAGTTCCGCAAACAGCTCACCAGCGTGGTCGGCCAAACGCCCTGGACCATGCTCAACGATCTGACCACGCGCAACATGGACCTGTGGCAGAACCTGCAGCGCAGTCTGGTGGAAAGCGCCAACGTGCGCGCCGCCGCCACCAAGCCAGCTCCCGATGGCAACGCCGCTGCCGGCAACAGCGATACCGGTCATGCGCACGGCGGCGCCCCGCCGCGCCCGGTCGGCGCGAAGTCCGGCGGCAAATCCCCGCGCTGAGTTCGTTCCCCCGTTTGATCTTTTCTCACCGCCCGCGCGGCGCGTGTGTGCCCGCGTCTTGTCCAGGAGTCAGCCATGAGTGAACGCATCGCCATCGTCACCGGCGGTATCGGCGGTCTCGGCAGCGCCATCTGCCGCCAGTTGGCCCGCCAGGGCGCGCGCGTGATCGCCGCCGATCTGCCCAACCGCAGCGAGCGTCTGGCCGCCTTCCGTCAGGAAATGGCCGAGTTCGGCGAGCGCGTCTCTTTCAGCGCGCTCGATGTCACCGATTTCGAGTCCTGCAAGCGCCTCGTCGCCGAGACCGAAGCCAGCCACGGCCGCGTCGATATCCTGATCAACGTCGCCGGCATCACCCGCGATGCCAGCCTGCGCAAGATGGAAAAATCGCAGTGGGATCAGTTGATGGCGGTCAATCTGGACGGCATCTTCCACATGAGCCGCGCCGTGATCGAGGGCATGCTCGCGCGCGGTTTCGGGCGCATCGTCAACATCAGCTCGGTCAACGGCCAGACCGGCCAGTTCGGCCAGACCAACTACTCTGCGGCCAAGGCCGGCGTGCACGGCTTCAGCATGGCGCTGGCGCGCGAAGTCGCGGCCAAGGGCATCACCGTCAACACCGTGTCGCCGGGCTATTGTCAGACCGAGATGGTGATGGCGGTGCCTGAAGCAATACGCGAAAAGATCGTCGCGCAGATCCCGGTCGGGCGCCTGGGGGCGCCGGACGACATCGGTCGCGCCGTGGCGTTTCTGGCCGCCGATGACAATGGCTACATCACCGGCGCCAATCTGCCCGTGAACGGCGGCTACTTCATGAGTTTCTGAGGACAGTGCGGTCATGCTCCGAATGGTGGCGCGGGGCAGTCGCCAAGTGTTCATGCTTCGCTGCGACGGGATGCGTATAACGGCCGCTCCCCTCTGACACTTCGGCCAATGAGCACCCAAGCCACGGCGGTTGATCGGTTGACTCGTGCCGACTCGCACGACTATCACGCCATGCCAGGCGATCGCTACTACCGGCTGGCGATATTGCTGGGCTTGGGGCTGCTGATGCTGGCGAGCTGGCATCTGCAAGTCTTCCACGGCGTGATCCACATGGCGCGCGAGTACGGCTGGGCCTCACTCATCGTGCGCCCGGCGATACTGTGGGCGGCGATGGGCTCGCTGATGCTGCTGTTTCGCACCCTCCTCTGGTACCGCTACCGCACGCCGCGCAGCGCGGATATGGAACAGGCGCCGTTGTTGACCGTGATCATCCCCGCCTACAACGAGGGGCCGATGGTGGCGCGTTCGATCCATTCGGTGGCGCAGGCCCGCTACCCGCGTGACCGGCTGGAAATCATCGTCATCGACGATGGCAGCCGCGACGACACCTGGATGCACATCGAACAGGCCGCGGCACAGTACCCGGGCCTGGTCAGCACGCTGCGTTTCGAGCGCAACCAAGGCAAGCGTGCCGCGCTGGAAGCCGGATTCCGTCGTGGCCGCGGCGAGGTGCTGGTAACGATCGATTCGGACAGCGTGATCGAGGCCAATACCCTGCTGGCCATGGCCGGCCCGTTCCATGATCCGCGCATCGGCGCGGTCGCCGGCAAGGTCAGTGTCTACAACCGGGAACAGGGCCTGATTCCGCGCATGCTCAAGGTGCGCTATGCACTGTCGTTCGATTTCCTGCGCGCGGTGCAAAGCACCTACGGCACCGTCTACTGCTGCCCGGGCGCGCTCGCGGCCTACCGCACTTCGGTGGTGCGTCGCGTGCTCGATGCCTGGATCGGACAGCGCTTTCTCGGCCGCGCGTGCACGTTCGGCGAGGATCGCGCGCTGACCAACGCCATCCTCGAACAGGGCTACGACTGCGTCTATCAACGTGCCGCCATCGTGCATACCCTGGTGCCGACGCGCTATCGCCAGCTATGCAAGATGTTCCTGCGCTGGGACCGCAGCTACGTGCGCGAGGAACTGCGCTTCGCGCGCCACATCGTATGGAAGCGGCCGCTGCCGGCGCGGCTGATCGCGCTGCTGGATCTGGTCATCACCAACCTGCGCTATCCCGTCGGCTGGGCGGTGCTGACGCTGCTCGTGGTCATGCTGCCGGGCCACCCGGAGCTGCTGCTGCGCTTCTGCTCCGCGCTGCTGCTGGTGTCCGCGTTCAACATGCTGTACTACCTGCGCGGCGAGCGCTCCTGGGATTTCGTCTACGGCATCGGCTACTCGTATTTCTCCGCATTCGCGCTGTTCTGGATATTCCCCTACGCGTTGCTCACCGCGCGCACGCAAGGCTGGTTGACGCGCTAATTCAGCAATCCGACGGCGCCTTGCTGGCGGCACTGGAGTGCCGCCGCAACCGTTGCGGCCGGCGCCGCCTGTCGCTGCGCCGGCAGAGCCAGCAGCGCCGCCGGATCCAGACCACGCTGGATCGCCGGCGCCCACAGCAGCAGATACGGGCCGGCCTGTGGCACTTCCAGCGTGTGGCAACCACGCGTCAAGGCCACCGCGCCAGCGACGGCACGCCCGTCAATGCGCGCGGCGACGATGCGGCCCTGGGCATCCAGCAGCACGTAACGCTGCGGGATCGCGATCGGCAGCAGCACCGGCTGCCGCGCCTGCGCCACCGCGAAGCGTTGGCCCAGCACGCGCACGTTGCCCAGCAGCGGCAGATAGTTGCGCGCGATGAATGGTTCGGCGCTGTCCGGCATGCGGTGGTCGATCACCATGGGCGTGCCGGTGCGCTCAAGATGGGCACGCACCCGCGGGTGCAGCAGCCCATGCGCGATGCGGAACTCGGCGATGTCCTCGAATACCCAGAACACCGGACGCTCACGGAAGATAGCCGCACCCTTGGCGTCCATCACGAAATCATCCGGATGCGTCAGTCGCAGCACCAGCGCCAGTTCGCGCTCCTGCCGCTGCAACAGCAGATCGCGCCAAGGGGGACGCGCCGCCAGGATCGTCAGCAGTTCCAGCGCCAATGCCAGCTCAAAGCCCCATCCGATACGCCGCGTGTGGGCAAACCGCGTGCCACTCGCTCCGAGCATCAGCAACGGCACTACCGGCAGCAGATCCTGCAGGGTCAGTAGCGGCCAATAGCTGAGCAGCGCCGCGAGGTACAACGCCGCGCCATCGAACATCGCCAACCGGCGCAACGTCAACGCCGCATCGGTGCTGGCGCGCAGCCGCCGCCAGGACACCAGCGCCACCAGCGCGGACACCGTCGGAAACAGCAGATATTGCAAGCGGCTGCCGGTCCATGGCCCCATCCCCGGCACGACGTTGTAGCCGACCCAGAAATACCATGCGCGGCCAAGCGCACCGTGCGCCGCAAAAAACACCGCGAACGCCGCAAGCGGCAGCACCAATCCCAGCAGCCAGCCGGGCAACGCACCCAGCCAGGCGCGCCAGGCGATCGCGCGTCCTTGCCGGTGCCAGAGCGCGCCCAGCAGGAGCAACGCCAGCAACTGGGTGATGAGCAGCGGCGTGGTCTTCATCGATACCGCGAAGCTCAGTCCCATCAGCAGCCCTGCCGCGGCCAGCCGGCGGCGATCCGGCGCGCCCAGCACCGCGACCGCGACGCCCGCCACCCACAGCACCCACCACAGATCGTCGGTGCGAAATTGCACGCTGGACAGATACGTCAGCGGAAACAGCGCCGTCAGCGCCGTCGCGGTCCACGCCACGCGGGCGTTCCACAGCCGCCGTCCCAGCCACCAGGTCAGCGCCAGACCTAGCGCCCAGATCGGAATCGTCGCGGTGCGCATGCACGGCACGATGTCGGCGCGCGCGCCCAGCAGCGCCAGCAGCGGCGACATCAGCAACTGGAACAGTGGCGTGTGGTTGTCGAACACGTCGCGGTAGGGCAGCAAACCCTGCGTCCATGCCCATACCACGTGCAAGTGCTGCGGCTCATCCGAGTCCACGCGCAGCGACCAGGCCGAGGCCAGACGCAACGCCAGCAGGGCCAGCACGCCGAGCACGGCGTAAGCAAACTGCGCGCGGCGGCGCCTGGTGCGCTGATTCATGGAGTATCGCTTGGTAAAGGTACGCATTGGATCGCGCCGGCAAGATCAATGCTTCGCCG
>NZ_JBTSRB010000085.1:0-5353 GCF_054637675.1 Metallibacterium sp. | reverse complement strand
CTTCCGTGGGTCGTAGCAGAACTCGGAGAGATAGCGTTGCAGGTACTTGGGCTTCAGCGCGTGGTAGGTGCCGTGCAGGGCGTTCTTGACGTTGCCGAGCATGGTGTTGACCCATTGGAACATCGGGTGCGCCACGCTGGCGGGGCCGCCGCCGGTGACCAGCGGCACGTGCGTGCAGTCCGCGGCGATGACGCCAGGGAAGCAGTTCAGCCCATCCGAAACGACCCACGGAAGTCCCCAAGGGACGACGGCCGTGGCACGGCAGGCCCGTGGCTCATGATCTCGTTGCAACGCCCCAGCGCGCCGGGTGCGGTCCGCTCAACGCAAAAAAGCGAGGCTGGGTAGCGCGGTACCGGATGCGCTGATCAGCCCTCGGCGGCGCAGCACGCCTCCAGATCATGCGCATCCGAGCCTTCGACGATCACCTCGACGAAGGCGCCCGGCTGGAGGTGCTGGCCGTCGCGGATGCGCACCACGCCGTCGATTTCTGGGGCATCGGCGGTTGAGCGCGCGACGGCACCGTCGGCATCGACATGATCGACCAGCACGGTGAGGCGATAACCAATCTTGCGCTGCAATCTGGCTGCGCTGATTTCGGCCTGTACCGCCATGAACCGCTCCAGGCGATCTTCCTTGAGCTCCTCGGGCACCGGCGCGGGCAACGCATTGGCTGCGGCGCCATCGACCGGCGAATAGGCGAAGGCGCCGACGCGATCGAGCTGGGCTTCGCGCAGAAAATCCAGCAGCGCCTCGAACTCAGCGTCGGTCTCGCCGGGAAAGCCGACGATGAAAGTGCTGCGCAGGGTGATCTCGGGCACGGCACGCCGCCACGCGCGGATGCGCTCCAGCGTCTTGTCGATGTTGCCCGGCCGTTTCATCAGCTTGAGGATGCGCGGACTGGCATGCTGAAACGGAATGTCGAGATACGGCAGCAGCCTGTCGGCCGCCATCAGCGGCATCAGCTCGTCCACGTGCGGGTAGGGATACACATAGTGCAACCGCACCCACGCGCCAAGTTCGGCCAGACCTTCGCACAACTCGGTCATGCGCGTGCGATAGTCGCGCCCGCGCCAGTCACGCGTGGCATATCTCAGGTCCGCGCCATAAGCGCTGGTGTCCTGACTGATGACCAGCAGTTCCCTGACTCCGCCCTTGACCAGCTTCTCGGCCTCGATCAATACCTCGTCCACTGGACGACTGACCAGATCACCACGCATCGATGGAATGATGCAGAAGCTGCAGTGATGATTGCAGCCCTCGGAAATCTTCAGGTAGGCGTAGTGTTTCGGGGTGAGCTTGATGCCGATGTCGGGAATGATGTCCAGCAGCGGATTGCGCTTGGGTGGCAGCGCGCGATGCACGGCCTGCATGACGCTGACGTAGTCCTGCGGACCACTGATGGCCAGCACTTCGGGGTAGGCCTCGCGAATAAGTTCGGCGCGCTTGCCCAGACAGCCGGTGACGATCACCTTGCCGTTCTCGTGCAGTGCCTCGCCGATTGCATCTAGCGACTCCTGCACGGCGCTGTCGATGAAGCCGCAGGTGTTGACCACCACCGCGTCGGCGTCCTGGTAGCTGGGCGCGATCACGTAGCCCTCGACCTTGAGCTGGGTGAGGATACGCTCGGAATCGACCAGTGCCTTGGGACAACCCAGGCTGACGAAACCAATCGCGGGTTCTGATCGGGACATAGAAAAGCACGCAGGAAAAACGCGATTGTAAGGTCATCGCATGTTGTCACTCCGGCTTTGACGTTGACTTCGCGGGGTGAGGCTCTAGGCTTTCGGTTTGGCCGAACGCAGGAGTACCCCCATGGGCGAGTTCATCAACATCGGCAGCACTGGCACGCAGTGCATCGGCGCGTACTTGACCAAACCCGCGGGCAAGCCCAAGGGCGGCGTGGTCGTGGTGCAGGAAATCTTCGGCGTCAACCGGCACATTCGCAGCGTGGTCGATGGCTACGCTGCCGATGGCTATGTGGCGATCGCGCCCGCCGTGTTCGACCACCTTGAAGCCGGCGTTGATCTGGGCTATGACCAACCCGGCATGCAAAAAGGCATTGCCTTGATCAGCGAGCTGGGCTTCGAGCGCCCACTGGAAGATGTCGCCAGCGCCGCCGAGGCCATCAAGAGCGCCGGCAAGATCGGCGTGGTCGGTTTTTGCTGGGGCGGCAGCATCGCGTATCTGGCGGCAATCAAGCTCGACATGCCGGCGGTCAGTTACTACGGCGGGCGCAACACGCAACTCGTCGACATGCCGTCCAATGGCCCGCTGGCGTTCCACTATGGTTTGCAAGATGCGCACATCAGCGCGGCGGACCGCGAAAAGGTGCGCGCAGCCAATCCCGGCGCCGAGTTCTACGTGTACGACGCCGACCACGGCTTCAACTGCGATGCGCGCGCGAGCTTCAATGCGGCGGCGGCCAAGCTTGCGCGCGAGCGCACGCTGGCGTTCTTCGCCAAGCATCTGGGCGCCTGATTCGTTGGCTCGATCAGCCTCTGAGGATGGCAGCCTTGGGCACCGCTTTCACGCTCGATCCGCGGCTGGCCGCAGACACCCTGCCCGTCGCGCAGCTCGACCTGTGCGACGTGCGGCTGATGAACGACACCCGCTTCGGCTGGCTGGTGCTGGTTCCGCGCCGCGTAGCGTTGGAGGAAATTTTTGATCTCGATGCTGGCGCACGCGTACGGCTGCTTGCCGAGATGGATCAGACAGCGGCGGCACTACGCGCGCAACTCCCCTGCGACAAGCTCAACGTGGGTACGCTGGGCAATATCGTGCGCCAATTGCACTTGCACATCGTGGCGCGGCGCGTCGGCGATGCCGCGTGGCCGGGGCCGGTCTGGGGCCGCGGCGCGCGCGTGCCCTACACGCTGGCTGCGGGCCGGGCACTATGCGCGGCGCTGCGTGCGCGGCTCGTCGCGTCGACGGAATGAGCGCGCCGCGCCGCTATACTTGCGCCCTCGCATCACGCAGTACTCGCCATGACCCAGGCCCTGGCCGACGAACTGACCTCGCTGCTCAGCCTCGAGCGCCTGGAAGACAACCTGTTCCGCGGCCAGAGCCGCGACATCGGCACGCGCTACGTGTTCGGTGGTCAGGTGCTGGGTCAGGCACTGGCGGCGGCGCAGCAGACAGTCGATCTCGCGCGCATCGCGCACTCGCTGCACGGCTACTTTCTGCGCGCCGGCGATATCGGCGCGCCGATCGTGTATCAGGTCGAGCGCTTGCGTGATGGCCACAGTTTTTCCACGCGTCGCGTGCTCGCCATCCAGCATGGACAGCCGATACTCAACGGTTCGATTTCGTTCCAGATTGAAGAACCCGGCTTCGAACATCAACTGTCGATACCCGAGGTTCCCGGACCGAACGACCTGGAGCCGCCGGCGATCGTCTCGGCCGAGGAACTTGCGCAACTGCCCGAGAAATTGCAGCGCTGGCTGACGCGACGCGGGCCGTTCGAGTTTCGCCCGGTGTACCCGCGCGACGAGCTGCACCCGAGCAAGCGCCCGCCTTATCAGCAAGTGTGGTTTCGTCTGGGTGGACACGCGCCGGACGATGCGCTGCTGCAGCGCGCGATGCTGGCTTACGCCTCGGATTTCCATTTGATCGGCACCGCCACGCTGCCGCACGGCATCTCCTATCTCAGCCACGAGGTGCAAATGGCCAGCCTCGATCATGCGCTGTGGTTTCATCGGCCGTTTCGTGTCGACGAGTGGCTGCTGTACAGCTGCGACAGCCCCAGCGCACAGGGCGCGCGTGGCCTGGCGCGCGGCATGATCTTCGCGCAGGACGGCAGGTTGGTCGCCTCCACCGCGCAGGAAGGTCTGCTGCGCATGCACATGCAAGGCTGAACATGCGCCAGATCTACACCTCGCCACGGCTGGAAAACATCGAGCGCATGGTGGCCTTGCTCAACGAGCACGGCATCGAAACACGCGTTACCGATCGTCCCGTGTATCAGCGCGCCAGCTACAACCGGCCCAGTTTCCGCGACAACGACCTGCAGTCGTGGCCCAAGGTTTGGGTGTCCGATGCCAATGATTTGCCACGTGCGCGCGAGCTGCTGCGCGGCATGGGCATCGAATCGGCCGCCGAGCACTTCGCGGCGAATCTGCAGTTCAGCGCGCGCGCGCCGAGCCGCGGCCGGAACTGGGGGGGGCGCGTGCGGGCGTTGCTGCTGCTGGGGATTTTCGGCCTGCTGACGGTGATGACGCTGCGCGCGCTGGGCTGGCTGTAAGCCCCGCGGCGGCGGCCAGCGCGGCCACTTCCCGCGCATCCAGCACACGCCACGCGCCACGCGCCAGATCACCCAGCAACAGCGGCCCGATCGCCACGCGCAACAGACGCAGCACCTCGAAACCCAACCCCGCGAACAGCCGCCGCAGATGGCGATTGTGGCCCTCATCGAGCACGCATTCCAGCCACGCGGTGCGCCCGCCGCTTTGCAACAGCGCGACTTCGCGTACGGCGAGATGTTCGCCACGGTCGCTGATTCCGGCACGCATGCGCGTCAGTGCGACCTCATCCGGTACGCCGCGTATCTGCACGCGATAGGTCTTGGGCACATGTCGCGCCGGATCAGTAAGGGCCGCCGCCCACACGCTGTCGTTGCTCAACAACAACAAGCCTTCGCTGGCTTTGTCGAGGCGACCGATCGGCGCCAACCAGGGCAAATTGGCGTCGGCAAGCAGGGCGTAGATAGTGTCGCGGCCCTGTTCATCCCGCACCGTTGTGAGCAGGCCGCGCGGCTTGTTCAGCGCCAGATAAATACGCGCACTGGGCAGCGCGGGGTGTCCGTCCAGATCAATGCGCGTATGCGCAGCACAGGGTTGCTCGGGATCGCGCGCAAGGCGGCCATTGACCTGCACCCGTCCCGCACGCACGGCCGCTTCGGCTTGAGCGCGCGAGCACAGGCCGCGCCGCGAAATCTCGCGCGCGAGTCCGTGGCGGGGTACAGGTACGGCACGCGCGGCGACGTGTTGTGCGGGTTTGGCAAGGCGCCTTTTGCCGCGAACATGGTCACAGTCAGACATGCTGCGCAGCCTAGCACCGGGCGATTGCTGACGCGGCGTCGGCGATCGTCTCACTGTGCCTTCGCTTGCCGACCGGAACACTCCCCGACCACTCTCCGGACGATGCCACCATCCAGCATTGCTGGGTTGCGCTGCGTCAGTGGTTTGACACGGCGCCCACGAGGCCATGCGCAAAGCGCATTCGCGCGATCCAGAAAAAGCCCGGCTTGCGCCGGGCTTTCTCGTGGTGCGGACTGGCGCGGAATTACTGCCCCATCTGCCCCGGGTTCTCGACCTTGAACTCGATGCGACGGTTCTGCGCACGACCTGCGGCGGTG
>NZ_JBTSRB010000084.1:0-5894 GCF_054637675.1 Metallibacterium sp. | reverse complement strand
TGATGCACTGCGCGGGTCGCGACCCGCATCCACCAAGGGAGCCGCGATGGGCCACGTGACACTGAGGACCGCGCTGCTTGTCTGCGGCATGCTGCTGCTGGCCGCCTGCGCCTCGAATCCCTCTTCCAACAGCGCGGTGCCGATGGTGTCCCCCGGTGCTCGCGCCTTCAATCCGGCCGCGCTGCTGGGGCCAGAGGCGCGGCAGTACCGCCTGGGGTCCGGCGACCTGCTCGAGGTCAGCGTGTTCCAGGTCAAGGATTTCAACAAGGTCAAGGCACGCGTCGACGGCATCGGCGACATCGACCTGCCGCTGGCCGGCGTGGTCAAGGTCGGCGGCCTGACCGTCAACCAGGCGCGGCAGGCGATCACGCAACGGCTGGCCGAGACCTACCTGCAGGATCCGCAGGTTTCGGTGTTCCTGGACAAGGCCGCCAACGAGCGCTTCACCGTGGACGGCGCCGTGCACAAGCCCGGCGTCTATCCCATGCTCGGGCAGATGAACCTGCTGCAGGCCATCGCCATGGCCCAAGGCCCGACCACGCTGGCCAACTACAGCCGGGTGGTGATCTTCCGCACCATCGGCGGCAAGCCGATGGCCGCGCGTTTCGACCTCGACCAGATCCGCGCCGGCACGATGATCGATCCCACGCTGTATCCCGACGACATCATCGTGGTCGACGAATCGGGCCTGAAGTCGACGCTGAAGGCGATCATCGACAACATGCGCGGTTTCATCTACTTCCAGGCCTACAAGCTCTGACCCGCCGGTCCGCCCCGGCGATGCCCCGCACCGACATGGACTTTGCATGACACCCAATCCTCTCGACACGGAGACCGTCCCCGAAGCGGGCGCGCGCATGCCCGATGGCGGCGCGCCGGGCGATGACGACATCGATCTGCAGGCCTACTGGCGCGCGCTGCTCGGCCGGCGCTGGTTGATCCTCGGCGCCACCGGCCTGTGCGTGCTGATCGCGCTGATCCTGACCCTGCTGGCCACGCCCATCTTCCGCGCCGACACCACGCTGCAGATCAACCGCGACACCGTCAACGTCGTGCAGGTGCAGGGCTTCCAGCCGGTCGAGTCGCTCAATGACCAGACCTTCTACCAGACCCAGTACGACCTGCTGAAGAGCCATTCGCTGGCGCGGCGCGTGGTGGTGGCGATGGATCTGCAGCACGACGCGGCGTTCCAGGGCCTGCTGCGGCCCTCGCCGCTGGCGCGCCTGCTGGGTTTTCTGCACGGCGCCTCGGCGCGCAAGCCCGACCAGATTGACCAACTGCGCGCCGATGCCGGTGCGCTGCTGCACATGGTCTCGGTGCAGCCAGTGCTCAACTCCAAGCTGGTCACCGTGTCCGTGGACACGCCCGATCCGCGGCTGTCCGCGCGCATCGCCAACGTCTACGCCGACCAGTTCATCCGCTCCAACCTCGACCGGCGCATGGCCGCCTCGGGCTACGCCAAGCAGTACCTGCAGGACCGCCTGCAGCAGCTCAAGCTGCGCCTCGAGGATTCCGACAAGGAGCTGGTGGCGTTCGCGCAGAAGCACGAGATCGTCAACATCAGCGATCGACAAAGCCTGGTCGGGCAGCAGCTCGAGCAGCTCAACGTCGCGCTGGCGCAGGCCGAGCAGGATCGCTACAAGGCCGAGGCCAAGTGGCGCCAACTGCAGGGCGCGCCCGCCGACCAGATCGCGCAGGTGCTGGGCGACCCGGTCATCGAGAAGCTGCAGCAGGCCTACGCCGAGGACCAGGCCAAGTACCAGGACCAGTTGCGCATCTACAAACCGGCGTTCCCGGCCATGCTGCAGTTGCACGCCAAGCTGGATGAAATCCACCGGCAGATCGCCGCGCGCACGGCGTTGGTGCGCGGTTCGGTGCAGAGCGCCTACGCGGCGGCCAAGGCGCGCGAGACGCTACTGCGCCAGCGCGTGGCCGACCTGCGCCAGCAGGTGCTGAATCTCGAGCAGCGCAGCATCCGCTACAACATCCTCAAGCGCGAGGTGGACACCAACCGCCAGCTCTACGACGCCATCCTGCAGCGCTACAAGGAAATCGGCGTCGCCGGCGGCGTCGGCATCAACAACATCTCGGTGGTGGATCGGGCGGAGCCGCCCATGGTCCGTTACCGGCCGCGGCTGAAGTTGAATCTGACCATCGGCTTGCTGCTGGGGCTGTTCGCCGGCATCGCCGCGGCCCTGGTGCTGGACCATCTCGACGACACCGTGCACCTGGCGACCGACGCCGAGCAGAAACTCGGTCTGGCTGTGCTCGGCATCATCCCGCTGGCGCGCGCGGGCACGCCGGAGCAGGCGCTGCAAGATCCGCGCTCGGCGCTGGCCGAGGCCTACCGCTCGGCGCGCACCGCGCTGCAGTTCGCCACCGCCGACGGCGTGCCGCGTTCATTGCTGGTCACCAGCACGCGCCCGGGTGAGGGCAAGAGCACCACCGCCCTGGCGCTGGCGCAGAGCTTCGCGCAGATGGGACGGCGCGTGCTGCTGGTCGACGCCGACATGCGCAATCCCGCGCAGCACAATCTCGGCGCGGCCGACAACAGCCGCGGCCTGAGCAACGTGCTGGCCGGCGCGCTGACCTGGCGCGAGGCGGTGGTCGGCGGTGACAACGGCCCGGCGCTGCTCGCCTGCGGGCCGCTGCCGCCGAATCCCGCCGAGCTGCTGGCCGGGCCGCGCCTGGCCACCCTGCTCGCCGAGGCGCAGGCCGAATACGACCTGGTGATCCTCGACAGCCCGCCGGTGCTCGGGCTGGCCGACGCCCCGGTGCTGGGTCATTGCGCGGCCGGCACCTTGCTGGTCATCGAGGCCGGCGGCGCGCGCATCGACCACATCCGCGACGCGCTCAAGCGCCTGCGCGCGGCGCGCGCGCGCGTGGTCGGCGCCGCGATTACCAAACTCGACGCGCGGCACGGCGCGTACGGCTATGGCTACAGCTATGACTACGGTGATGCCCATGGCGGCAAGACGAGTCGCCGCAACGCCTGAATCGCGGCGCGCGGCGTTTGCGCGTGAAGTCGCGGCGGGCGCTGGCGGTGGCGTGACCGTGGACCGCGACGGATGCATGGCACGCGCGGCGTGCGCGAGTGCGTCGCCGTGATGACCCCGCCGCGGTGAGCCATTCGGCCGCCATCGCCGTGCGCGCCATCGCCGCGCTGCTGGTCGCCGCGTTGCTCGGCTGGCAACTGCTGGGTTTGACCCTGTCCATGCAGCGGCTGCACAGCGATCCCGCCACGGCACACGCCTGGGCGCCGCAGTCCGCCGCCGCGGCCGCCGATTGGGCGCAGCAACGGTTCGATGCGGGCGACACGGACGCGGCCACGCGGCTGGCGCGTGCCGCGCTGGTCGATTCGCCGCTGGCCGCCGATGCCTATCGCGTGCTGGCCGAGGTCGCCCTGCAGCGCGGCGCCAGCGCCAGCGCCGAAGCGCGCTTGCGCATCGCCGCGCGCCTCGATCCGCGCGACGCCGCCACGCAGGCCTGGCTGGCGGCCGCGGCGCTGCGCGACGGGCATCTCGAAGCGGCGCTGTGGCATCTGGACGCCATCCTGCGCGTGCACCCCATATTTGGTGCGCGCCTGTATCCGCAACTGCTGGCGCTGGCCCGCGCGCCGGGCGCCGCGCCGGCCTATCGCGCGGTGTTCGCGGCGCATCCGCCCTGGGGCGGAGACTTCTTCCGCTGGGCCTGCGCGCAGCCCGTCGCCGCCAATGCTTCCGTGCAAGCGTTGTTCGCGGCGCTGCGCGCGTTGCCCGGCACGCTGGACGCGGCCGACTGGTCGGCCTATCTCGACCGCCTGATCGGGCAGCAGCGCTGGCTGCCGGCGTATCTGGCCTGGGTCGAAAGCCTGCCGCCCGCGCAGCAGCAGCACCTGGACAACATCTTCGACGGCGATTTCCGCGATCCGCCCAGCGGACGCGGCTTCGACTGGCGCATCGGCTACGTGCCCGGCGTGGAGATCGCGGTAGTGCCGCGCGCCACGGCGACCGGCAACGCCCTGCAAGTGCGCTTCCTCGACCAGCGCGCGCCGCTGTGGGGCCAGGTGGCGCAACTGCTGGTGCTGGCGCCCGGGCGCTACCGCGTGAGCGGGCAGGCGCGGCTGCACGACCTGCAGAACGACCGCGGCCTGCAATGGGTGCTGAGCTGTGCCGATAACGGCCGCCAACTGGCCGCCAGCGCGCGGATGCGCGGCAGCATGCCGTGGCACGGCTTCGCCTTCGACGTGCAGGTGCCGGCGCAGGGTTGTGGCGCGCAGTGGCTCAGCCTGCGTCTGGCCTGGCGCATCCCCGCCGAACAATGGGCGGATGGCCGCGCCGAGTTCACCGATCTGCGTGCCGCGCGCCTAGCCCCCGGGCGTGATTGATTGGATCTCGCTGTGGAAAAGCGATCCCCGCCGGCGCGGGGGATGATCGCGTATTCCGATCAAACCACCACGATTGGTGCGGGTCTGGCAAGTGGCCCTCTTCACATGTCCCAAAGCCGCGCCAAGGGCACGGCCAGGCAATGTTCGGTATCGAGTTTGATGCTGCTGTCGCCTGCGTGCATCACGACGCCGCCCTTGAAGGCATGGCCACACTGCTCGGCCAGCCGGCGCAGGCCGCGGCCATCGGCGGGCGTGACGGTAGCGGCAGCTTTCACTTCCACGCCCCAGACATCGCGCCCCCGCGTGATCACCAGGTCCACTTCCACCTGATCCTTGTCGCGGTAGTGCCAGAAGTCCAACTCCGGCGCAGTCCAGCCCGCTTGCGCGCGCAGTTGTTGAACCACGAAGGATTCCAGCAGATGTCCGAAGCGTTCGCGTTGGGCGACCGCATCCTCGGCCGTGAGGCCGGAAAGGGTGGCGCACAGGCCGCTGTCCACCAGGTGCACCTTGGGCGTCTTGATCAGGCGCTTGGCGTGATTGCGATGCCACGGCGGCAGGCGTTGCACGAGAAACAGGCGCTCGCACACGGCAAGGTAGTGTTCGACGGTTTCACGGCGCAGGTCCAGCTCGTTGGCGATGCTGGAAACATTGAGCAACTGCGCCGTACGCAGCGCCATCAGTTCGAGCAGGCGGGATACTGCCCGCACATCGCGTACGCGGGCGATGTCCTGCACGTCACGATTCATCAACGCGCGCAGGTATTGACGATGCCATTCGCGCGCGCGCGCCGGCGGGCGCGCTACGGTTTCCGGAAAGCCCCCAGCTGTCACGCGTGCCGCAAGCTGCGCCAGGCCCGGGCCATCGACAGTTGTCAGTGAGGGTTTCAGGCGGCCCTCGATCAAGGCCAGCAGAAAGCCACCGGGCTTGCGGGCCTGTTCGGCGGCGGTCAGCGGCGGCAGCTCCACCACTTCCATGCGCCCGGCCAGCGAATCGCCCAGACGCGGCAGCAGCAACAGGTTGGCCGATCCGGTGAGCAGAAAGCGGCCAGGCCGCCGGTCACGATCCACCGCCAGCTTGATCGTGCGAAGCAGCTCGGGGACGCGCTGCACTTCGTCCAGGATGACCGGATCCGGCAACGCGGCCACGAAACCGGCGGGATCGCTCTGGGCAAACGCCAGGGTCGCAGGATCGTCCAGGCTGATATAGCCATACCGCGGCTCGAAGTGTCGCACCAGCGTGGTCTTGCCCGACTGCCGCGGTCCGAGCACGCAGACCACCGGCGTATCGGCCAGCGCGATGCGCACCGCGCCCAGCAAAGGACGGTCGAAGGGCTTGGCAGTCACCATGATGCGATCAGTGTACCGTCCAATTGCCTATTCATGTACCGTCCAATTGCTTATTGGCATGTCGTCCAGTTGCCTACCATTGGCTGATTGCGCGCATCACGCGCGCCAGGATCGAGCGCACGAGGCTGATCGCAGCGCGTGCAAGGTAAAGCATCATCGGCCGACTGACGATGGCGATAAAG
>NZ_JBTSRB010000083.1:0-5918 GCF_054637675.1 Metallibacterium sp. | reverse complement strand
CCAGCGCGGCGTAACTGCGTTGCGCGCGCGTGTTGTCCTGCTCCACGTAAAGGCGCAAGCCCACGGCACCGGCACTTTGCGCGCGCGTTCGCGTGGCCACGTGCAAGGCGCGATAAACGCCGCCGCGCCGTGCCTCGGGCAACACATAAACGCTCTGGATCCACCAGAAATCACCGCCGCGCCAGTCGCTCCATTCGTAGCTGACCATGAGCGTGCCGACGCGCGCGCCGGCGCGTTCTGCGATCAGATAGAACCCGCGCGCTGGTTGCGCCAGTAGCGTCTGCACGCCGCGCGCGAGGCACGCCGCATCGAGCTGCTTGTGCTCGGTTTCCAGCGCCATCGCCGCAGCACAGTCCACCAGAAAGATGCGATCGTCGGGCGTGGCATCGCGGATGAGGAGTTGCGCGGCGTGCATCATGGCTCCAGTTTGGTCTTGGCTTGACGGCGGCGCGAGGCGCCGAGTTTGCGCGTGAGCGTATTGCGGCCCAGGCCCAGCGCCGCAGCGGCGTTCTGGCGATGACCCTGATGCAGTTCCAAAGCTACCTCAAGCAAGGTGCGATCGAGCGTGGCGCGCGCTTGCGCGTGCAGGTGCGCCTCGCCGCCGGACGCCAGCGCGGCGCGTGCCCACACGGCCAGCGCTTGCGTCCAATCGCCGCCTGTCAGCACCGGCGGCGCGCCGCCGGTGCCCAGATCCTGCGCCTGGATTTCACGGCCCGGCGCGATCACCGCGAGGCGTCGGCACAGATTTTCGAGCTGGCGCACGTTGCCGGAAAACTCCATCTGCGTCAGCGCGCGCAGCGCTGCGGCGGAAAAACGCTTGGTCGGCAGCTTGAGCTCGCGCGCCGCGCC
This sequence comes from Metallibacterium sp., assembly GCF_054637675.1. Taxonomy (NCBI): domain Bacteria; kingdom Pseudomonadati; phylum Pseudomonadota; class Gammaproteobacteria; order Lysobacterales; family Rhodanobacteraceae; genus Metallibacterium; species Metallibacterium sp. The sequence continues at coordinate 5,069 of NZ_JBTSRB010000083.1, read as the reverse complement.
GGCCAGGAAATGTCGCGCCAGCAGCGCGATATCCTCGCGCCGCTGCGCCAGCGCCGGCAGATCGATGCGCACCACATCGAGCCGGTGCAGCAGATCGGCGCGAAAACTGCCGGCGGCGACCCTGGCCGCGAGATCCTGATGCGTGGCCGCCAGCACGCGCACGTCGCTGCGCAGCAGCTCGCGCCCGCCGACGCGGTAATACTCGCCGCCGGCAAGCACGCGCAACAGGCGCGTCTGCAGCGCCAGCGGCATGTCGCCGATTTCGTCCAGAAACAGTGTGCCGCCAGCGGCCTGCTCGAAGCGCCCCGCATTGCGCCGCAGCGCGCCGGTGAAGGCGCCGGCCTCGTGGCCGAACAACTCGCTTTCCAGCAGCTCGGCCGGAATCGCGGCGGTGTTCAGCGCCACGAACGGACGCAGACGGCGCGCGCTTTCCTCGTGCAGCGCGCGCGCCACCAGTTCCTTGCCGGTGCCGGTGGCGCCGGTGATCAGCACGGTCAGATCGCTGGCGGCAATGCGCCCGATCAGACGAAATACCTCGCGCATGGCCGCGCTCTGACCGAGCAGCGGATGCGCGGGTGGCGCGGCCTCGGGCGTGGCTTCGCCCGGCGCGGGGACCAGCGCGCGGCGGATGCTGGCGACAGCGACATCCAGATCGAAAGGCTTGGCGAGATAATCCACGGCGCCGGCGCGATACGCCGCCGCGGTGCTGGTGATGTCGGTGTAGGCGCTCATCACCAGCAGCGGCACGCTGGCGCCGCGCGCACTGAGATCCTCGAGCAGCACGCTGCCGTTGCCGTCGGGCAGGCGCAGGTCGGTCAGGATCAGGCTGGGCAACGCGCCCGCCAGCGCGGCGCGCGCGCTACCCAGATCAGCGAACGCGCGCACCGCGAAGCCGGCTTGCTCCAGTGCGCGCGTGAGCACGGTGCGCAGCGCGCGGTCGTCCTCGACGATCCAGATCAGCGTGGCGCTCATGGCATGGCCTCGGCTTGCGGCAGACGCAGCACGAAGATGCTGCCGGGATCGGCGGGCGCGTAGTCAAGCTCGCCACCGTGCTCGCGCGCGATGGCGCGCGCCAGCGCCAGCCCCAGCCCGGTGCCATCGCTGCGTCCGGACACCCACGGCTCGAACAGGCACGCGCGCAGTTCGGGCATCACGCCATGGCCGTCGTCCTGCACTTCGATGCGCAGCACACGGTGCGCGCCAGGCAGGCGCGTGCCGATCTCGGCGCGCGTGCGCAGGATCAGGGTGCGCGCGCCGGCTTCGTGCGCGTTGCGTGCCAGATTCAACAGCAATTGCAGGATCCGCTCCGCGTCGCCCTGCGCCGGCGGCAGGCTGGGGTCGTAATCGCGCAGCACGCGCGGTGCATCGGGCTGCGTGGCCAGCAACGCGGCGACGCGCCGCAGCGGTTCGTGCACGTCAAAAGCGCTCAGGCTCGCGGCGCTGGGCGGGCGCAGCAGGCGTGCGGCGAGCGCCGCGAGGCGGTCGGCTTCCTCGCGAATCAGGCTGGCGAGCTCGCGCTGCGCTGGCGCCAGTGCGTCGCGTTCCAGCAATTGCGCCGCGCCGCGCATGCCGGCCAGCGGATTCAGCAACTCGTGCGCGAGGGTGCGCAGGCCGGGGCCGTAATCCGCGCCGCTGGTGGCTGCGGCGGGCAGCAGCTCCAGTAGCAGCGTGCCGTCTGAAAACGGCTGCAGCAGCACCTCGGAGGGCGCCTGCAGCGCCGGCGCGCTGCCCAGCGTCATCTCGCGCAGATACAGGCGACGCTGCTCGCGCAGACAGCGCTGCGCCGCATCGACCAGCGCCGGCGCCAGCTCGGTCAGTGCTGCGCCCTGACAGCGCGCTGCGCTGCGACCAAGGCGCTCGCCCAGCGCAGGGTTGGCCCAACGCACGCGCAGTTCGGCATCGAGCACGGCCAGTCCTGTGGCCATGTGTTCGCACAAAGTTTGCGCGTCGGCAGAAAGCATTGCACCAGTTTAGAGCAGTTTGCGGGACCGCTCCGGCACCGGGATGTACCGCCGCGACAAGCGTGTACGCGCTTGTGGCGAGAAAAGTGGCGCGGATCTGTCGTGGGCATTGACCTGATAACCGCGGCCAGATGCCCGGTTTTGGATATGAATGATTAGTCCAGTCGTAAGCTGCCCTGGTACGCACTTCGTGCTGACATGGGCCTGTCACCTGCGCGCCCTGCGGCACTTGGACAATAATGCGGCAAACGTCGCCACGGCCCGTCATGCATATCGTCGATACCACGCTGTTTTATGCGCCGCACAGCGGTGGGGTGAAGCGCTATCTGCACGAAAAGCGGCGTTGCCTGACGCGGATGGATGGCCTCACGCATACCTTGCTGGTGCCCGGCACCAGCGATGCGCTGATCGCGGGCGGCATCGCCACGCTGGCCTGCCCGCGTCTGCCGGGGCGCGCCGGTTATCGCTGGCCGTTGCGGCGCACGGCATGGCGGAACGCGCTGCTGGCGCTGGCCCCGGATGTGATCGAGGCGGGCGATCCGTATCTGCCCGCAGTGGCCAGCGCCGAGGCTGCCGCGCAACTGGGCGTTCCGGCAGTGGCGTTCGCGCATTCGGACCTGCCGCGCCTGCTGGGGCATTATCTGGGCACACCCGGCGTGCGCAGCGCCGAGGCATGGTTGCGGCGCCTGTATTCACGCTACGACGCGGTGCTGGCGCCGAGCCAGGTGATCGCCGCGCGTCTGGCTGCGGCCGGCATCGCGCGCGTGGGTGTGCAGCCGCTGGGCGTGGATGCCGAGGCGTTCCGACCCGCATGCGCCAGTGCCGATCTGCGCGCTGAACTGGGTCTTCCGGCGCGCACGCGCCTGCTGGTATTCGCCGGGCGTCTGGCGGCGGAAAAAAACATCCCGATGCTGCGCGCGGCCGTGCGCCGACTGGGCGCGCCGTATCACCTGCTGCTGGTCGGCGGCGTCGCCGCGCGACGCCTGGATGGACACACCACCGTGCTGCCCTATGAGGCTGATACCGCGCGCCTGGCGCGCCTGTTCGCCAGTTGTGACGCTCTGCTGCACGCGGGCACACAGGAGACTTTCGGCATGGTCGTGCTGGAGGTCTTCGCCTGCGCGCGCCCGGTGGTGGCGGTGCCCGCCGGCGCGTTGCCCGAGCTGGTCGATGCCAGTGTCGGCGTGCTGGCGCGGGCAGCCACGGCCGAGGCGTTGGCCGAGGCGATCGCGGCCCTGTATGCGTGCGATCGCATCGCGTTGGGCGCCGCCGCGCGCGCGCGCGTCGAACGCGATTACGCCTGGCCGCGTGTGATCGCGCAGCAACTGGCGTTCTACCGCGCGCTGCGCCAGCAGCCGCGTATTGCCACCGTGGCCGCGGGGTTGGCGCTGTGAGCGGTGTGCTGTGCATCGCCCTGCACGATGTGGCGCCGGCGACATGGGATGCCTGCCGCGGCTGGCTGGATGAACTCGACGCGTTGGGCGCAGGCGCGCTGACCTTGCTGCTGGTGCCCGATTTCCACGCGCGCGGCGGCTTTGACAGCGCGCCTGCCGTGGCGCGCGCGCTGCAGCAGCGTGCAGCGCGGGGCGATGAGCTGGCCCAGCACGGCCTGATCCATCTGGATCAGGCGCCAGCACCGCGCACACCGGCGGCGTGGCTGCGGCGACGCGTGCTGACCGCGGGCGAGGGCGAGTTCGCCGCGCTCGATGAAGCGGCCGCCGCGCCGCGGCTGACGCGCGGCCGCGACATGCTCGGCGTGGCGGGTCTGCGTGTCGCGGGCTTCGTGCCGCCGGCATGGCTGGCCAGCGTTGGCACGCAGTGCGCGCTGCGCGCGGCGGGTTATGACTGGACTTCGGATCACCGTGCGCTGTACGACCTCGGTCACGATGCGCGTGTTGCGGCGCCGGTGCTGACCGCCTCGCCGCGCAGCGCTTGGCGACGCGGCGCCAGTCGCCTCTGGCTTGCGGCCATGCTGCGCGCCACGCGCGGGGTGCCGGTGTTGCGCGTGGGTCTGCATCCGGCCGACGTCGCACATCCGGCGCTGATGCGCACGTGGCGCGCCGTGCTGCGCACGCTGCTGGCCGAACGCGCGTGCAGCACCAAGTCGGCGGTGCTGCGGATGCAGCTCACGGTCCCGCGCGAGGCGCGCGTCGCATGATGCGCCGTCTTGGCAGCTTCGGGCTGGGCGCACTGGCGCTGGTGCTGGCCGTGGCCTTGCCGTTGGCCTGGGGCGGCATGGTGGCGCTGCGCGCCAGTCTGGATTTTTCGCATGCCGCGTGGGGCGGCGTGGTGCTGTTGGCCGCATTGGCGGCCGTGGCGCGCGCCACGCGTCAGCAACTGCTGCTGCGACGCCTGGGCGCGGCGCCGGGCGCGGGCGTGAATCTCGCCATTTCGCTGGCCACCGAAACCGCGTATGCGCTGACGCCCGGCGGCGCCGGTGGGCCACCAGCCTCGGTGTGGCTGCTGCGCCGCGCCGGCGTGTCGTTGCCGGCCGCGCTCGCGGTGAGCGCGGCTGATCCGCTGCTGGATGCCTTGTTCTTCGCCATCGCGCTGCCGCTGGCGGCGCTGACGCTCACCTTCGAGACCACCGTGCCGGCACTGCGTGATGGCGCATGGTTGGCCAGCGGCCTGCTGCTGCTGGCGCTGGGGCTGATCTGGCTATTGCGTCGGCGCCTGTTGCGCTGGCTGTGCGTGCTGAGTCGGCGCCGGCCGCGGTGGCGGCGCGCGTGGCGCGGTTTGCGCGGTAGCCTGCGCGAGCTGGCGCGCGGCGGCGTGCGCCTGTGGCTGCCGCAGTTGCTGTTGGCCACCGTGCAGTGGTGCGCGCGCTACGGCGTGCTGGCGGTGATTCTTGCCAGCCTCGGGCATCCGCTGCCGTTCGCGCTGCTGCTGCTGCTGCAGGGCGTGGCCCTGCACGCCGCGCAGTGGACTGGCGCGCCGGCCCGCGCGGGTGGCGCGGAACTGGCGCTGGGTCTGGCGCTGAGCACTTTGATGCCGGCGACCAGCGCGGCCAGCGCGGTACTGCTGTGGCGCATCGGCACGCTGTTGTTGCCATCCCTGGCGGGCGCGCTGGCGTTCATGGCGCTGGGCGCGCGGCGCGCCCATCCGGTG
>NZ_JBTSRB010000082.1:0-6478 GCF_054637675.1 Metallibacterium sp. | reverse complement strand
TGCGGGTCGGCCCAGATGACGCGGATCAGCGCCAGGCTGGCGGGCAGCAGCAGCGCCGCGCCGACACCCGCCAGCGCGCGTCCGGCAATCAGCGCGGCGATATTCGGCGCCAACCCGGCGAGCAAGGAACCCAGCACGAACACCGCCGCGCCCGCCTGCAGCACGCGCCGCCGCCCGAGCAGATCGGCCAGGGTGCCGCCGCTCATCAGCAGCGCGGCATAGCTCAGGTTGTAGGCGTCCACCACCCACTGCAGCGCCGGCAGCGGTGCATGCAGGCCGACGCCGATGGCGTGCACCGCCAAATTGACCACCGAGGTGTCCACCTGCGCGATCAGCACGGCGAGGCAGAGAATGAACAGGATGACGCGGCGATCGGCGTGCGCTACAGGTGCGTAGGACATGGCGTGGACTGCGGAGTGAACAGGCCGCCATCGTCGCCGCGCGCGCCGCAGCATGATTCGGTGCGCACCGAAGCGTGTGGCGCACGCTGCGCCCACAATCACGACCCTGCACGCCGCATAGGAACCCCACCATGACCCGGGACATCGACATCGTCCGCATCGCCGCGCTGGTGGGCGAGCCCGCGCGCGCGGCCATGCTGCTGGCGCTGGGCGATGGCCGCGCGCTGCCCGCGGGGGAACTGGCGGCCTGCGCCGGGGTGAGCGCGGCCACCACCAGCGGACATCTCGGCGCGATGCGCGACGCGGGCTTGCTCGACGTGGTGCAACAAGGCCGCCACCGCTATTACCGGCTGGCGTCGCCACAAGTCGCCGCGCTGCTGGAATCGCTGATGCTGGTGGCGGCGCAGGACCCGGCGCGCATGGCCACGTCGCGGGTCGATCCGCTATTGCAAGCCGGGCGCACCTGCTACAGCCACCTCGCCGGTCGCTTGGGCGTGGCACTCTGCGACGTGCTGATCGCGCGCGACGGCCTGCGCATCGACGACGACATCGCCCGCTTCAGCACAGAGGGCATCCGGCTGCTGGAGGATTTCGGCATCGACGTGCGCGCCTTGCGCCGCCACGCCGCGTCGAAAACCTGCATCGACTGGAGCGAGCGCCGCCATCACCTCTCCGGCCCCACCGGCGTGGCGATCTACCGGCGCTGCCTGGAACTGGGTTGGGTGCGGCACCACCTCGACAGCCGCGCGGTCAGCGTCACCAAGATCGGGGCCAAGGGGCTCCAATCCACATTCGGCTTGGCAATGTGAGCACGATGATCAATTCCCGCCGAGTGCCAACAGGATCGGCTCCATGCGAGTGCCTGGACCGGTCATGGATCTGATCAAGCCGCTCGTGGACACCGCCTGCCGGCGAGCCTGCGCCCATCGCGGAAGTTCAGGCCCATGAGGGTGAGCTGCACGGCACCGACGAGGAGTTCCACCGCCTGGACGGCATAGAACGACGCGTCGAAACGGCCGGCCGCGGCTTGGTTGTTCAGGAAGAGTGCCGCCGGAATCATCACCAGCACGCCGTTGGCGGCAATGAAGCGCATGCGCTTCTGCTTTCTCGTCACCAGCCGTCCACTACGCGTGCGCGCCAAGATAAAACCCGAGCCGCCGGTGGCAACCAAGGTCGGCACCAGCAGGAACAAGCCGTACACAATGGCGTGTTTGACGGCGGCGACCGCGGCGTGGTCCAGGAACAGCTCCGCAATCACGGTGGCCACCCAGAAGCTGGCGATGGTGAGCATCGCGATGCTACCGGCGACCGCATGGACGACCGGTTTCATGAGGCGGGACCTTTCTTCGGTACCGGGATATCGAGCCGCTCATGGAGGGTGTCCAGCGTGCGCAGCGTCTGTTTGAGGTCTTGCAGCGGCAGACCCTCACCCAGTGCGCGCGCCCAGACCACCTCCAGCGCCATCGCCTGGGCGTACGCGCGCAGACCCAATGCGGTCAGGGCATAGAGCGGCGAGCGCTCGTGGCGCGGATTCGGGCGCTGCTCGAAGAAACCTTCCGTCACCAGGGCATTGAGCTGCTTCTGCGCCCCCTGCCGGGTCATGCCCATCGACACCGCGATCTGCGGCGCGGAACGTGGGAACCCGGCCAGCGCCACCGCCCCCAGCGCTTGCCAGCGGGCGCTGGTGAGACGAAGCGGTCGGACCAGTTCATCACCTTTCTCCAGCAGACGACCATGCACGCGGAATACCGCGAGCATGATGTCGGTCAGGATGCGCACCTTCGGGGGCGGCCGGGTTGTCACGGTGGATTTCTTCATGACCGCTCGGGTTTCGCGAGTTGCGTTTGACATGGTGCAATGCTCAAGATGGTTACCAGTTTCCAATAATGGAAACTGGTTGTCAATATCGACCCGGCTCAGCGTCCACGGAATTCGCGCCGGTAGGTCGAGGGCGTGGTGGCGAGCGCCGCGGCGAAATGCTGACGCAGCGACAGCGAGGTGCCGAAACCCGCGCATTCCGCGATGCGCTCGATCGGCTGGCCGGTGGTCTCCAGCAGGCGCTGCGCGAGCAGCAGCCGCTGCGCCAGCAGCCATTGCCCGACCGTGGTGCCGGTATGTTGGCGGAAATGGCGGGTGAAGCTGCGCCGGCTCATCGCCGCGCGCGCGGCCAGCGCATCGAGACTGTGCGGCTCGTCGAGATGACGCGCGACCCAATCGAGGGTCTTGGTCAACGGGTTCTCGCCCGCGGTCGCCAGCACCGGCTGCTCGATGTATTGCGCCTGGCCACCCAGCCGATGCGGCGGCACCACCAGCGTGCGTGCGATGCGGTTGGTCGCTTCCGCGCCGAACTGCCGCCGCACCACGTGCAGGCAGCAATCGATGCCAGCGGCGGTGCCGGCCGAGGTGAGCACGTCGCCTGCATCGACGTACAGCACGTTCGGAGCCACCCTGACCTTCGGGTAGCGCTGCGCGAACCGCTCCGCCCAGCGCCAGTGCGTGGTGGCGCGGCGACCGTCGAGCAGCCCCGCTTCGGCCAGGGCATAGGCACCCAGGCAAAGTCCGACGACCAGTGCGCCGCGCCGGTGCGCACGGCGCAGCGCTCCGAGCAGCGATGCCGGCGGCACCTCGTGCGCGTCGCGCCACGAGGGCACCACCACCACCTGCGCGCGCTCCAGTTCGCGCAAGCCGTAACCGGTGCCGATGGTGAAGCCGGCCTGGCTGCGCAGTTCGCCCGGTTCCACCGCGCAGACCCGCACTTCGTACAAAGGCTCGGCGCCGGCCGGCTCGCCGAACACCGCACAGGGCACCGACAAGTGAAACGGCCGGATGCCATCGAACGCCGCGATCGCCACCTTGGTCGCAGCCATGATCCGACTCCGCGATGAGGATTGGCCCGATTATAGCTAAACATGGCTATCAGGCCACTACCGCGGCGACGGGCCGCGGCGGAGCATGGGCACGCCGGGACATCGTTCCATCCGCCCACAGGATTGCCGCCATGAGCCAGACCCCGCGCCGCGCGCTCGTCGTCATCGACGTGCAGAACGAATACGAGAGCGGCGGCCTGCGCATCGCCTATCCGCTGGTGCAGGACTCGCTGCGCAACATCGGCCGTGCCATGGATGCCGCGCAGGCTGCCGGCATTCCGGTGATCGTGGTGCAGCAGATGGCGCCCGCCGATGCACCGCTGTTCGCCGAAGGTTCCCGCGGCTGGCAGTTGCACGACATCGTCGCCCGCCGCCCGCACGCGCACTACGTGCCGAAAAAGCTGCCCAGCGCCTTCGCCGGCACCGATCTTCGCGACTGGCTCGCGCAGCACGGCATCGACACGCTGGCCGTGGTCGGGTACATGACCCACAACTGCAACGACACCACCATCAAGCATGCTTTCGATGCGGGCCTGCAGGTGGAGTTCTTGATGGACGCCTCCGGCAGCGTGCCCTACGCAAACCGTGCCGGCTTTGCCAGCGCGGAGGAAATCCACCGGGTATGCGCTGTCGTCGAACAGTCGCGCTACGCCGCCGTGCTCACCACGGACGAGTGGCTGGCCTGTCTGGCCGACGGTTCGCTGCCGGAGCGAGACACGATCCACGCCTCACACCAACGCGCATTGACGCTCCTGTCCAACGGCAAAGCAGTCCGCTCTTGATCGTCGTGTGCCCTGTTCATCAGCCGCACCCGCCGCAAGGGCGGCGCCTTGCCGTGGCAGACCTGCATGAACCCCTCGGCGCGGCCTCGGCGGACGTGCCCCGCCGAGGCCACCGCGATCCAGTTCCTGTTTACCGCGCGCGCGGTGCAAAGACACGCAGCCGGTGCCCGTCGGGGTCCGATGCGACGAAGGTGTAGCCGAAGTCCATCCGCACGGGCGCCTGCAGGATGGGCAGGCCACGCCGCGCCCATTCGGCATGCATGGAAGTGACGGTCGCATCACTGTCCACCGCGAACGCCAACTCGGTGCCACCACCAGTGACCGTTGCCGCGGGCTCGACCTCGCGTCTCGACCGCAAACCGAGCTTGACACCCGATTGCAGGGCTAACAGGGCGAAGTTTGGGGATGCTTGAACGGGAGCATGCCCAAGCAGATCTGCGTAGAAGGCGGCGCTTGCCGCGGCGCTTTCGACATAGAGAATGAAGAAATTGGTATCAGGCATCGCGAGCACTCCGAAGTGATGGACGGTGGCGACCCCTCCCGGCCGCACGGCGTGCCGAGAAGGCGTCGATCACATCGTAGAAACCGGTACCGCCCAATTCTGTCAGCAGTGATGCCGCATCAAGGGGCCGCGACGCCTTCGATCTCGCGCCACTCTTTCAGCAGCGCTTGACGACGGCGCGGATAGCGTGAGTCCAGGACGGTCAGGTCGGCGATCCGGTCCGTGCGGAAATGCCGGTAACCCTGGCGGCGCTCGCACCAGGCGGCCACGATACGCACTTGATCGAAGAAGCCGAGCGCAAACGGCCAGATCACGCGGTCGGAGGTGCGTCCCTGGAGATCGCGGTAGCGGATATGGAGTTTGGACTCCGATCGGATCGCGTGCCGAATGCTGACCAGTGCCTGATCCACGGCTGCAATGACCGCGCCCGGTCCGACGAACAGCGCCGAGGCATCCAGAGCATTGCGCAGCTCGGTCGGCAAGACGGCCGCGATCTTGGCCAGGGCATTGCGCGCCGCCCGCCCGAGCGGATCATCGGCGCGATCGGCGACCCAGCATGAGCCGAGAACCAGGGCCTCGATCTCGTCTTCCGAGAACATCAGGGGCGGCAGCATGAACCCGGGGCGCAGCACATACCCCACGCCCGGCTCGCCATCGATCCGCGCGCCCTGGGCCTGCAGCGCGGCGATGTCCCGGTAGAGGGTGCGCAGGCTGATGCCGAGTTCGGACGCCAGAGCGGCGCCGCCCACCGGGTAGCGATGGCGGCGCAGGCATTGCATCAATTCGAGCAGGCGTTCAGCGCGTGACAACGATCGCTCCTTGGGGTCGGCAGCCAGCGCATCAACCGGGGGCAAAAGGGAGCGTCGGCCCCTGTTCGGACTGGCGCTGCACCACGGCATGAGGCTCTCCTATGCATGGGTGCGACGAACGCCATGTAGACGCGCCCCAGCAGATTGTGAGTCTGCACGATGGTAGTGGAACGCTTATCCGCAGCGTTTGCAGCAACTGCAGACGCCGGGCGCGAAGCGGCCCTGTGTGCTGCCGGCGAAGAGCGTAACCGCCTTGCGATGCTGGTTGCCGAATTGACTAGCCCCCAAACACTTGTGGTTGCCGTCGAGTCCGTCCATGTGTCCGCAGCGGTGCACTTGGGTGGCGCGGTGGCTGCGAAGGTCCACGCGCGCCTATACCCGGTCTCCTACCCGATCGTGCGCCCAACCGGCTTCAGTGCGAGAGCGCCATCACCGAGCAGAAAGAGCACGACGAGACTCACGGCCCAGAACGCCGGGTATTCCCAGCCGCCACCCTTGTTGGTGAACAGCCAGCCATTCGCCCCATGCACCATGACGATGGTACCGAGCATCTCGAGCGCCAGCGGCAGCGCCACCCAAGGTGCATACACACCAAGGATGAGGGCCACACCGCCGAAGAACTCGAGCGCGATGACCGCGTAGGCCATGATGGCCGGCAGGCCGAGCGAGGCGAAGTAAGCGACAAATCCCGGGACGGTGAAGACGAAGATCTTCAGCGCCACGTGCGCCAGGAACAGGACGCCCAGACTGACGCGAAGCAGCAGCGCGGCATAGGGCGCGGTGGATGTCTTGATCATAAAAACCTCACGGATGGTCGATCGATGGGACAGCGTCATGCGGCGGGATCGCGGCGCCGGAGCCGGCGCCCGAGCCAGTCGCGTTGAAACTCGCGTCTTCAGTCCTGGCGCACCCAGGTCGGTGCGATGCCGGTGCCAAGGCCGGCACCGTAGCCAAGGTAGATGTTGAGGCCCGCCAGCGGTTCGAGATATCGCGCGTTCCTGAGCGTGCCGGCATCGATCACCTCGAAGCCCATCGCGCGGGCCATCGCGGTCACAGCCTCTTTTGCCGGGGCGTCATCGCCGGCCAGGAAAATCGTCACGCGCCGGCCGGCGCCGAG
>NZ_JBTSRB010000081.1:0-7378 GCF_054637675.1 Metallibacterium sp. | reverse complement strand
GTGCAGTGGCAGGGCGCGCACCTGCGCATCACCGCGCGCGGACGCCTGCTCACGCGCCAGGTGGCGATGCTGTTCGATGCCTACCTCGACGCCGCGCGCAGCACGCGCTATTCACGCGCGATTTGACGGCTGCGGCTGCTGCTGGCGTGGCGCACGCATACAGGATTCTCCGGCAGCGCCACAGATTCGAGCGGCCTCGGCGCAGATTCCTGGTTCGATAAGATCCAGCCTCCCATTCCGTTTTTCACTTTGACGAATCACGACCATGACCGGACGCACCAGGCTGACAATCGATTATCAGGGCTTGCTCGAATACGAACCGCGTGCTGATCTGCTTGCCGGACGCGTGATCCTGATCACGGGTGCAGCCGATGGCATCGGTCGCGCCGTCTCGCTCGCTTATGCCAGACATGGGACTCGGCTGATCCTTCTGGACTGGAACCGCAAGGCGCTGGATCACCTGCATGATGAAATATGCAATCTCGGATTTGCGGAGCCGGTTCTGTGTCCGGTTGATTTTTCCGGCGTGACCATCGATGGTCTGCGCGATGTCGTACGGCTTGTCGAGGAGCGCTTTGGCGCATTGGATGGCCTGCTCAACAATGCATCCTGGATGGGTGCGCTGAGCCCCTTCGAGCACTGCGAACCGAAGACATGGCTCAAGGTCATGAATATCAACCTCGCCGCGCCCTTTTTCCTTACGCAATGGTGCATGCCCCTGCTACGCAAGGCGGCCGATCCGGTCGTCGGCTTTTCGCTGCACGCAACGAGTCGCGCCTATTGGGGCGGATTCGCCATGGCCAAGGCGGGTCAGGAAGCACTGCTCCATGTTCTGGCCGAGGAATATCATCTGCAGAGTTCACAACCCGTCCGCATTTTCGGCATCGACACCGGCCCGGTGATGACATCGGGACGTCGACAGCACTACCCCGGCGAGGCGCCGGGGACACACCCCGGACCCGAGAGCGTGACGGGCCCGTATCTCTATGCCATGGGTCCGGATGCAGCCGCTCAGAGCCCGCTCTTGTTGCGACAAGGACGGACAGGTTCAGGCTCCGCATAAAGCGAAAGCCGACGTGAGTCGGCTTTCGTGATTGCGGGGTAGACACATGGTGTCCGTAATTTACTTTTTCATTTTGTGGGCTGAGCACCAGCCTTTGACGTGTACATCATTGCCCGGAAACAACTGGCATGGCCCCCATTGCTCGGTTGCGGTGCCTTGATAGAACGCGCAATCACCGCAGTACTGGTTGATCTTGTGGTTGGGAAATTTAGCCTGATCGGCCTGCGCCGTATTGTCGACATAACCCAGCGCCTGCGCTTGCGGAGCGCTCGGGCTGAGATGCGGCAAACCTGAAGCGGCTGCGCGTTTGGGCATTGCCGCGAATACAACCGCCGCCGCCGCGGTGCCTGCGGCGATCTTCAGGAAATGGCGACGCGATTCATCATTTTCATGTTGCGACATTGACAACCTCCATCGATGGCAATTGCTGCCCGTTGAACACTAAGGTCATAGTACGCCAAGTCGCAACGCGAGCATCTTGATCTGGATCAAGCTTGGATCTCGGTTTTGCACGTGTTCAGCAGTTTGCCGGCAAGAGTGTTGACGTTCGCTGCTGATTGATCGGGCACAAAATCACTCAACGCGGTGCACGCATCACATTGCAACGGCGAGGTAGCGATCCTTGAGGCGCACATAGTGCTGCGCCGAGTAGGCGAGTTGTTCGAGTTCGCGGGCCGAGAGTTTGCGCGCGAAGCGCGCGGGGCTGCCCAGCCACAGCTCGCCCGCGCCGACGCGCTTGCCGGGCGATACCAGAGCACCGGCGCCAACCATGGCGCCGCGTTCGACCACCGCGCCATCGAGCACGGTGGCGTGCATGCCGATCAGGCACAAATCATCGATTGTGCAGGCATGCAGGATGGCGCCGTGGCCGACGGTGACATCGCAGCCCACGATCAACGGCGCGCCGCCGGGCGTGTACGGGCCATCGTGGGTCACGTGCAGCACCGCGCCATCCTGGATGTTGCTGCGCGCGCCGATGCGGATGAAGTTCACGTCGCCGCGCGCCACCGCGGCGGGCCAGAATGAAACATCCTCGCCCAACTCCACGTCGCCGATCACGCTCGCAGCCGGATCGATGTAGCAGCGCGCGCCAAGGCGCGGCGCGGCATCAGCATAAGAACGCACGCAAGTCATCACATCTTCACCGCAAGGCCGCCGCGCACCATGCGCGAAGTCGTATTCTGGCGCATCGTGCACGATTGGCGGAGTGATCCATGGACACCCGGGTTTCCGAATCGGAGCTGCGCGCGTTGCTCGACGCGCAGCGCATGGCATGGGCGCGCAACATGCCTGATTATGCACAGCGCATGGATGACTTGGCGCGTTTGCGTGTGGCGTTTCAGGCGCGCTTCGCGCGGTTGGCGCAGGCGATGAGCGATGACTTCGGACAGCGCTCACGCCACGAAAGCCAGTTGTCCGACCAGATGACCGTGCTGCACGACATCGACCACGCGCGTCGGCACCTGAAGCGCTGGATGCGGCCGCGGCGGCGCTGGGCCGACGCCGCGTTTTTTCCAGCGCGCATCGAAATCCGCGCGCGCCCGCTGGGCGTGGTCGGCGTGATCGCGCCGTGGAATTATCCGGTGAGTTTGGCGTTGATGCCGCTGGTCGAGGCACTGGCCGCGGGCAATCATGTGATGCTCAAGCCCTCCGAGTTGACCCCGCGCACCAGCGCGGCGCTGGCCGAGCTGATCGCGGCCGTGTTTCCGCGCGAGCGTGTGACCGTGGTGCAGGGCGATGCCGCAGTTGGCGCGGCGTTCGCGGAGCTGCCCTTTGACCACTTGGTGTTCACCGGCTCCACCGCGGTTGGGCGCAAGGTGGCGTTGGCCGCGGCCGCCAATCTCACGCCGGTGACGCTGGAGCTGGGCGGCAAGTCGCCGGCCATCATCGCGCCGGGCTACGCGCTGGATACCGCCGCCGCGCGCATCGCACAAGGCAAGCTGCTCAACGCCGGGCAAACCTGCGTCGCGCCTGATTACGTGCTGCTGCCGCGTGGCACGCGCGCGGCCTTTGTGCAGGCATCGCGTGATTACGTGCGGCGCCATTATCCGTCGCTGCGCAGCACGCCGGATTTCAGCAGCATCGTCAGTGACCGCCACTACGCGCGGCTGCATGCACTGGCCGATGACGCTCGCGCCAAGGGTGCCGAGGTGATCGCGCTGCCGGATGCGAACGCGCACGATGTGGCGCGGCGCATTTTCGCGCCCACCCTGCTGCTGGATGCCAGCACGGACATGCGCGTTTTGCAGGAGGAAATCTTCGGCCCGATCCTGCCGCTGCTCGAATACGACACGCTGGAAGAAGCGATCGCCACGATGAATCGCCAGCCGCGCCCGCTGGCGCTGTACGTATTCGATGACGATGCGCACCGCGCCGCGCGCGTGTTGGAAGCCGTGCCCGCCGGCGGCGTCGGGCTCAACGACACGGTGGTGCAGTTCGCGCAAACGCGGCTGCCCTTTGGCGGCATCGGCGCTTCCGGCATGGGTCACATCCACGGCCACGCCGGATTTCTCACCTTCAGCAAGCAGTTGCCGCTATTCCGCCAGTCACGCTGGTCCGGCCTCGCCTTGCTGCGTCCGCCCTATGGAAAGCTGACCGAACGCATGCTGCGCTGGCTGGCGCGTTGAGTCCAATGCCGGGGCTCGGGGCTCGGGGCTCGGGGCTCGGGGCTCGGGACTCGAGGTCCGTGAGCAGGTGCGCGAACAAAGTGTCGCCGCCGGCGATGCTGCACGGCTCCAGACACGGCAGCAGCACGGCGCGCGCAGCCGGCGCCAAGGCGCTGAACAGCGCGGTGCGTTCGAGGGTTTCGATCAGCACCATGCGCAGCGCGGCGTCCATGGCGGCATGCTAGTCGCGCACCGGCAAGCCGACATGATGCGGCGCAACGCTTGAAATACGCGCCATGCAGCCCCACGCCGGGGGTTCTCGGAGAACACGCATGCACAATCCGTTGCTGGACGATGCCGCACTGCCCGATTTCGCCGCCATCCGCCCCGAGCACGTGCTGCCCGCGGTACAGGCGCGGCTGGATGCGCTGGAGGCCGGCATCGCGGCCATCGTCGCGCCGGATACGCCGCGCGACTTCACCCATGTACTGCTGGCCGAGGAGCGCTTGCAACAAGCGCTGGCGCGCACCTGGGCGCCGGTGGCGCATCTGCACGCGGTGGCGGATACCGCCGAATTGCGCGCGGCCTACGCCGAGGCCGAGCAGCGCATGACCAAGGTACAAGCGCGGCTGGGCCAGCATCGCGGCTTGCATGAGGCGGTGCGCGCGGTGCGCGAGCGTGCCGACTTCGCGCAACTGGACGCGGCCGAACGCGCGCTGGTCGAGCACGCGCTGCGCGATTTCCGCCTCTCCGGCGTGGCGCTGGAGGAACCCGCGCGCACGCGTTTCCGCGCCATCGCACAAGAGCTGTCGCAGCTCGGCACCAGCTTCGAGGAAGCCGTGCTGGATGCTGGCGAGGCTTGGCACGAGCACGTCACCGATGAACGCGATCTGGACGGCCTGCCGCCCTCGGCGCGCGACATCCTCGCCAGCTACGCGCGCGAAGCCGGCCTGGCTGGATTCCTGATTACCCTGCGCCAGCCCGCGGTGCAGGCGGTGCTGACCCATGCCGACAACCGCGCGTTGCGCGAGCGCGTTTACTGGGCGTGGAATACGCGCGCGTCCGATCAGGGTCCGCAAGCCGGCGAGTACGACAACTCCGCGCGCATCGCGCAGATTCTGGCACTGCGCCACGAGGCCGCGCAGTTGCTCGGATTCGCCAATGCCGCCGAGCTGTCGCTGGCCGACAAGATGGCGCCGGACGTGGCCACGGTGCGTGCGTTCCTTGACGATCTGGTGCAGCGCGCGCGTCCGCGCGGGCGGGAGGAGCGCGAAGCCCTGCGCGCCTACGCCGCCGCGGAATTGGCGCTGCCCAATCTGGAATCCTGGGACGTGGCCTGGGCCGCCGAGAAGCTGCGCGCGGCGCGCCATGCATTGGACGAGGAGCAACTCAAACCCTACTTCCCGTTGCCGCAGGTGCTCGATGGCCTGTTCGCGATACTCGCGCGCGTGTTCGGCATCAGCCTGCGCGAATCCGGCGGGGCATCGGTGTGGCACCCGGACGTGCGCTATGCGCAGGTTTTCGATGCCGACGGTCGCTTGCGCGCAGGGATTTACCTTGATCTGTACGCGCGGCGCGGCAAGCGCGGCGGCGCATGGATGGATGTATGCCGTTCGCGCTTCCGCGACGCACCGGACACGCAACCGCCAGTGGCGTTTCTCACCTGCAATTTCGCTCCGCCGGGGCGCGACGCGCCAGCGCTGTTGACCCACGACGATGTGCAGACGCTGTTCCACGAAATGGGCCATGTGCTGCACCACCTGCTGACCGAGGTGGATCTGCCCGGCGTTGGCGGCATCGACGGCGTGGAGTGGGACGCGGTGGAATTGCCCAGCCAATTCATGGAGAACTTCGCCTGGCAGCGCGAGGCGCTGGATCTGATCGCGCGTCATTGCCAAACCCACCAGCCGCTGCCCACCGAGCTGTACCAGCGCATGCTGGATGCGCGTCATTTCCACGCCGGGCTGCACTTGTTGCGCCAGCTCGAATTCGCGCTCTACGACCTGCGCTTGCACGCCGAGTACGACGTGGCCCGCGGCCCGCGCACGCTGGAGTTGCTGGCCGAGGTACGGCGCAGCGTGGCGGTGCTGACGCCGCCGGCGTGGCAGCGCTTTCCGCAGGCGTTCACGCACATTTTCGCTGGCGGCTACGCGGCCGGTTACTACGGCTACCTGTGGGCCGAGGTGCTGGCCGCCGATGCCTTCGCGCGTTTCGTGGAGGAGGGGGTGTTCAACGCCGCCACCGGTGCCGCGTTCCGCCGCGAGATCCTGGCCGTGGGCGCCAGCCGCCCAGCGCTGGCGAGCTTCCGCGCGTTTCGCGGACGCGATCCCGATCCGCTGCCGTTATTGCGCAGCTACGGCTTGGCCGCCTGAGAGGCGGTCGCCGACGTACTACGGCGCACGCACGCGCGAGGTCGCGGCGCCGCATCCGTGAAGGATCGATCCAGGCCACGCGCGGCGGCGGCATTGCCCCACCGGGTCTGGATGGCGCGGCGCAACATCTTGTTTGCGCCCTCGATCCACAATTGAGTTGGAAATGGTAATTGTGGGAAACGCAATTCCATGTCGCGGTGGCCATACGAATAAATTACATTAACGTAAATTTTATATCCAGGCGCTGTCATTGCGCGGTCATCCCGTCCTGTCAGGGTGCGCGTGTCCTGTGAATCGTCAGCGCATGCCCGCCTGCCCCATTTCCACCGGCCGCACCGATTGCGGCGGCTGTATTGCCGGCGCTGCCGACAGCGCGCAGCGCTGCGTATGCCTGACGTGCAAGCCGCAAACAGTACGGCGCATGGGCATGTGGCCGCAGCGGCATGCAAACGCCCAGGGTCGCAGCGGTTCTGCCGCGGGTGTCCCGGCGCGGCCGCGTGTTCGATCATTCGCAACGGGCAAGATCGGCAATCACGGAATACCGACCTGCATTATCTGGCGCATTACAGAGAATGGCTTATCCGCCCCATGGGCACAGCATTATCAAGCATAGCGATCAGCAGCATTTCCAACGACCCATCGCAACCATTTAGCCCCCGCCCCGAGGAATCGACCATGCATCAATACAAGCGTTCCGCCCTGTTCTTCGCACTGGCCAGTACCGGCCTGATGTCCCTACTGCCGCTCGGCGCCCTGGCACAGACCACGGCAGCGTCATCCAGCGCCACGGACCAGCCCGCCTCCACAAAGTCCGGCACGCCTAAGCCCGTGGAGAAACTCTCCAAGATCGAAGTGATCGCCCGCGAGCTGACGATTACGCGAATTCCGATGAGATCGGCCTACAGCGTGTCGATTATCGGTCCCTCAGCGATCCGGTTTGCCTCGCCGATGCTTGACGTGCAAAACCTGCTGCAGCGCACACCCTCGATCAACGTACGTACGCCCGCGCCGAATGGCGTGCGCACCAACATCACCTTCCGCGCGTTCAACAGCGGCCAGTTTTCGGAAACCTTCGCGGGCGTGCCTATCAACGGCGTGTTCAATGCTGGCACCACCAATGCGGCCTCCGACCGCAACGCCATTCCGTTGACGCTCAACAACATCAGCAGTGTGAACGTTTACCGTGGCATCAACAATCCCGCGGTGAATTCGTACAACTCGCTGGGTGGCACCATCGCCTTTGAACCGCGCCAACCCGGACCCAAGCCGGATGCCTCGGTCACCATGGGGGGTGGCAGCTTCAGCACCTGGTTCTATGGAATTACCGCCAATACGGG